>NZ_JBQUZW010000011.1:128512-198926 GCF_056313665.1 Lysobacter sp. DMC104
GGCCTGACCAGCCGAACGGCTGGTCAGGCCGCTCTACCAAAGCATGTGCGTCGTCAGTTCTTCGGCGTCTTCACCGGCCGCTTCCAGCCATCGATCCCGACCTGCCGCGCACGCGCGATCGCGAGCTTGCCCGCGGGCACGTCCTCGACGATGGTGGAGCCGGCGCCGACGGTCGCGTTCGCACCGATCGTCACCGGTGCCACGAGCGCGGCATTGGAGCCGATGAAGGCGCCGTCCTCGATCGTCGTCGTCGACTTGTTGGCGCCGTCGTAGTTGCAGGTGATGGTGCCGGCGCCGACGTTCACGCCCGCACCGACCACGGCATCGCCGAGGTAGGTCAGGTGGTTGGCCTTGCTGCCGGCGCCGAGCCGCGCGTTCTTGGTCTCGACGAAGTTGCCGACGTGCACGCCATCGGCAAGCATCGTGCCCGGGCGCAGCCGCGCGAACGGGCCGATCTGCACCGCGCCTTCGGTGCGCGCGCCGTCGAGGTCGCAATGCGCGCGCACCTCGGTACCGGCCGCGAGCACGACGTCCTTCAGCCGGCAGAACGGGCCAATGCGCACGCCGTCGCCGAGTGCGACCTCGCCCTCGAACACCACGTTCGCGTCGATCTCCACGTCGCGGCCCACCGTCACCGTGCCGCGCACGTCGACGCGATTGACGTCGGCGAAGCGCGCGCCGTCGGCGCACAGCGCGCGCACGCGGCGCAGCTGCAGCGCGCGTTCGAGCTGCGCGAGCTGCCACGGGTCGTTCGCGCCTTCGGTTTCCATCGGGTCGTGCACGGTCACGATCTCGGCCGGCACGAATTCGTCGGCGGCCATCGCGAACACGTCGGTGAGGTAGTACTCGCCCTGCGCGTTCTGGTTCGACAGCCGGTCCAGCCACGGCACGAGGGCATTGGCGTCGGCAGCGATGATGCCGGTGTTGATCGAGCGGATGCGGCGGGTGGCCTCGTCGGCGTCCTTGTGCTCGACGATCGACGCGACCCGCCCCTGCGCATCGCGCACGATGCGGCCGTAGCCGGTGGGATCGGCGACTTCGGCGACCAGCACCGCGAGCCGGCCCGGCGCATCGAGCAGCCGGCGCAGGGTCTCGGCGCGGATCAGCGGCACGTCGCCGTACAGCACCAGCACGCGCGCGTCGTCGGGCACGCCGGGCATCGCCTGCTGCACCGCGTGGCCGGTACCGAGCTGCTCCGCCTGCTCGGCCCAGCGCAGGTCCGGCTGGTCGGCGAACGCGGCGCGCACGGCGTCGCCGCCGTGGCCGTAGACGATGTGGATGCCGGCCGGCACGAGTGCGCGCGCGCTGGCGATCACGTGCGCGAGCATCGGCACGCCGGCGATCTTCTGCAGCACCTTGGGCAGCGCGGACTTCATCCGCTTGCCCTCGCCCGCGGCGAGGACGACGACATGGAGAGGGGCGGTCATGCGGGCTCCGGGGCCGGGAATGCCGGCATTCTAGCGGCAGCGGGCTGCTACGATGCCGGCGCCCCCAGTTCCCGGCCGATTCCCCGCGCATGTCCGCATCGCCTGCCGCCCTCGATCCGCCGTCGCCCTCGCGGGCGATGCGCATCGCACTGGCGGCCGGCTTCGCGGCGACGATCGCCGGCCTGATCATCCACGACACCTGGCGCGTGCTGCCGGCCGAGCGCTTCGCGCTGTCGCTGGTGCTCGCGGGGCTGAGCGGTCTCGTCGCATGGCCGCTGCGGATGCTCTTGCGCGGTTCGATGGCAGCCGCGCTCGCCGCGGTCTGGACGATCGTGCTGGTCGTCTACGCCGGCGCGCTGCCGATGCTGTCGGCGGCGACGCTGGGCGCCGCGGCGCTGGGCGTCGGCCTGTGGCTCGTGCCCGCGCGCGTGCCGGCGCGGGCCGCAATCGCCACTGCCACCGGACTGATCGCCATCGCCGGAACCACCGGCTGGACGTTGCCGTGGCCGATCCACCGCGTGATCGTCTGGTGGCCGCTGCTGCTCCTGATCATCGTCTGGCGTCGCCGCGTCATCGGCGATGCCCTGCGCGCGATCGCGGTCGGCTGGCGCACCGCCGTCGGCGAAGCGCCGCGCGCGGCGGCGGCGACGGTGCTGCTGTTCGGGCTGGCGTCGACGGCCTGCTGGCTGCCGTCGCTGCAGATGGACGACCTGACCTACCACCTCGGCCTGCCCGCGCAGTTGCGCCTGCATGGCGCCTACGCGCCCGATGCGCGCGCGCAGATGTGGGCGTACGCGCCATGGGCGGGCGACGTGCTGCACGGGATCGTCGGCGTGCTCGCGCTGCGCGAGGCGCATGGTGCGATGAACGCGCTGTGGCTGCTGGTGATGGCCGGTGCCGCGGGATCGCTGCTCACGTCACTGCATGCCGCACCGCGCGAACGCTGGGCGTCGCTTGCGCTGCTCGCCAGTCTCCCGCCGCTGGTGTGGATGGCCGCCGGGCAGCAGACCGAACTTGCAGCAACCGCGGTCACGCTCGCGTTGGCGGCCGTCATCGTTGCTGATGCACCCGGCCGCCTGTGGGCCGGTGCGGTGCTGTTCGCCGGCCTGCTCGCACTGAAGCCGGTGCACGGCATCGCCGCCTTGCCGCTGCTGGTGTACGCAACGTGGCGGCATCGCGGCGCACTGCCGTGGTCGCGGCTGCCGATCGCGGTCGTGCTGTTCGCCGTCGTCGCGCTGTCGAGCGAAGCCATGGCCTGGCGCGCGACCGGCAATCCGCTGCTGCCGCTGTTCAACCAGGTGTTCCGATCGCCGGTGATGCCGGCCGCGCAGCTCGACGATGCGCGCTGGCACGCGGGCCTCGCGTTCGACCTGCCGTGGCGCATGGTGTTCGACACCGACCGCTACCTCGAAGGCTGGGACGGCGCGCTGGGCTTCGCGCCGATCGCGCTCGGCGGCGTGCTGCTGCTCGCGCTGCTGCGCCCGCGCCGGCGCGGCCTGCTGCTGTGCGCCGCGGCCGCGATGCTGCTGCCACTGCTGTCGATGCAGTACGCGCGCTACGCGTGGCCCGGCCTGGGTCTGCTGCTGGTGCTGCTGCCGATCGGGATGGAGGCCGCGTCGGGCCGGCGCACGTTCGCGTGGGCGCTCATCGCGCTGTGCACGCTCGATCTCGCGTTCCAGGCGAACGCCAGCTGGCTGCACCACGCGTCCGTGTTCAAGCGCACGCTGCGCAATCCGTTCGACGACACCGTCGTGCTGCGCGAGTGGCTGCCGGAACGCCTGCTGCTGCGCCAACTGCCGCCCGGCGACGACGGCGTCGTGCTGGCGACCGATCCGCAGCGCGGCTTCGTCGCCGAACTCGGCGGCCGAGGGCGCACGGTGTCGCCGCATGCGCCATGGTTGCAGCGCGAGGCACAGGCGGCGGACGGCGATGCCTCGGGCGCAGCATGGCGACGATTGTTCACCACGCACGGGATCCGCTGGACGCTGACCGATGACGCCGTGGCTTCGCCCGCATTGCGGGCGGGCCTGCGCAGCGCACGCGCGCATGCGATCGAACGCGAAGGCACGTTGACGCTATGGCGCCTCGATCGCTCGCCTGCACCGGCAACGTCGCCATGAGCCTCTCGCGGCAGGGCGGCCATTACCTGCTCATCGGCGGCCTGCAATGGCTGCTGGACTGGGCCGTGACCGTGGTCGCCAGCCACGGCGGATGGCCGATCGAGGCCGCGAACGTCTGCGGCCGCATCGCCGGCGCCATGCTCGGCTTCTGGCTCAACGGCAAGGTCACCTTCGCCGGCGACGACACGCGCCTCGGCGGCACGCAGCTGCGGCGCTTCGTGCTGCTGTGGCTGTGCACCACCACCGTCAGCACGTTGGCGATGGGCGGCATCGACGATGTTTTCGGCCTGCGCGGCGCGTGGCTGGCGAAGCCGGCGATCGAGCTGGCGCTCGGGCTCGCCGGCTTCCTTGCCTCGCGGCATTGGGTCTACAAACGCTGACGCCCCGCGAATCGTCGCCGCACACGAAAAACGCCGGCTTTCGCCGGCGTTTCCGTGTATCGCGAAGGCAGGAACCTCAGTGCTTGAGGTTCTTGCGCAGGCGCTCCAGCGCGCTCAGCTGGGCGAGGCTCATCGCCAGCTGCGCCTGGGCTTCCTCGGCCGACATCTTCGGATCCTTGTGCTCCAGCGCGCGCTTGGCTTCTTCCATCGCGGCCTTCACGGCGGCTTCGTCGATGTCCTGCGCACGCACTGCGGTGTCGGCCAGCACGGTCACGACCTGCGGCTGTACTTCGAGGATGCCGCCGGAGATCGCGAAATCCAGCGTTTCGCCGGCCGCGGTGGTGACGACGACCTTGCCGGGCTTGAGGCGGGTGATCAGCGGCGCGTGGCGCGGCGCGATGCCGAGTTCGCCCTGCTCGCCGGTGGCGACGACCAGCGTGGCCTCGCCGTGGAAGATCTCGGCTTCGGCGCTGACGATGTCGCAACGGATGGTGGCCATGTGTTTCCGATTCCTCGTGGGGCGGGCATCGACCCGCCGCTTGTCTCGCAGTGGCGTGGCGGGTCAAGACCCGCCCTGCATCACGCAGCCAGCTTCTTCGCCTTCTCGACCGCTTCCTCGATGCCGCCGACCATGTAGAACGCCTGCTCCGGCAGGTGGTCGTACTCGCCGTCGACGATGCCCTTGAAGCCGCGGATGGTGTCCTTCAGCGACACGTACTTGCCCGGCGAACCGGTGAAGACTTCCGCGACCGTGAACGGCTGCGAGAAGAAGCGCTCGATCTTGCGGGCGCGGGCCACGGCCAGCTTGTCGTCTTCCGACAGTTCGTCCATGCCCAGGATCGCGATGATGTCCTTCAGCTCCTTGTACTTCTGGAGCGTGGCCTGCACGCGGCGCGCGGTGTCGTAGTGCTCGTTGCCGATGACGTTCGGGTCGAGCTGGCGCGAGGTCGAGTCCAGCGGATCGACCGCCGGGTAGATGCCGAGCGACGCGATGTTGCGGCTCAGCACGACGGTCGCGTCAAGGTGCGCGAACGTGGTCGCCGGCGACGGGTCGGTCAGGTCGTCCGCGGGCACGTACACGGCCTGGATCGAGGTGATCGAACCGGTCTTGGTCGAGGTGATGCGTTCCTGCAGGACGCCCATTTCCTCGGCCAGGGTCGGCTGGTAACCCACCGCCGACGGCATGCGGCCCAGCAGCGCCGACACTTCGGTACCTGCCAGCGTGTAGCGGTAGATGTTGTCGACGAACAGCAGCACGTCACGGCCTTCGTCGCGGAAGTATTCCGCCATGGTCAGGCCGGTCAGCGCGACGCGCAGGCGGTTGCCCGGCGGCTCGTTCATCTGGCCGTACACCATCGCCACCTTGGACTTGTCGGTGTCGCCCACGACCACGACGTTCGACTCCTGCATTTCATGATAGAAGTCGTTGCCTTCGCGGGTACGCTCACCGACGCCGGCGAACACCGACAGACCCGAATGCTCGGTCGCGATGTTGTTGATGAGCTCCATCATGTTCACGGTCTTGCCCACGCCGGCGCCGCCGAACAGGCCGACCTTGCCGCCCTTGGCGAACGGGCACATCAGGTCGATCACCTTGATGCCGGTTTCCAGCAGCTCGGTCGACGAGGACTGCTCTTCGTACGTCGGCGCGGAACGGTGGATTTCCCAGTGCGCATCGGCCTGCACCGGGCCGCACTCGTCGATCGGATTGCCCAGCACGTCCATGATGCGGCCCAGCGTGCCCTTGCCCACCGGCACCGAGATGGCGCGACCGGTGTTCACGGCGATCAGGTTGCGCTTCAGGCCGTCGGTCGAACCGAGGGCGATCGTGCGCACCACGCCGTCGCCCAGCTGCTGCTGGACCTCGAGGGTGATCTCGGTGTTCTGCACCTTGAGCGCGTCGTACACCTTCGGCACGTCGGCGCGCGGGAATTCGACGTCGACGACGGCGCCGATGATCTGGACGATCTTGCCTTGCGTGTTGGCGGCGGTATTCATGGAGGTTCCCGATTCGAAAAAGTCTTGTTGCATGAGGTCGGTCCGTATCGTCGCGTCGTCAGACCGCGGCCGCGCCGCCGACGATTTCGGAGATTTCCTGGGTGATCGCGGCCTGTCGGGCCTTGTTGTAGACCAGGTTCAGCGTTCCGATCAGCTTGGTCGCGTTGTCGCTGGCGGCCTTCATCGCCACCATGCGCGCCGCATGTTCCGACGCCACGTTCTCCATCACCGCCTGGTACACCAGCGATTCGATGTAGCGGGTCAGCACGTGGTCGAGCACGGCCTGCGCGTCGGGTTCGTAGATGTAGTCCCAGTCATGGTGGGCAACCGCCGTCTCGGAAGCCGGCAGCGGCAGCAGCTGGTCGAACGCCGCGCGCTGGGTCATCGTATTGACGAAGTCGTTGTAGACCAGGAACACCTTGTCGAGCTGCCCGCTGCTGTAGGCATCGAGCATCACCTTCACGACGCCGACCAGCTGGTCGACGTGCGGGGTGTCGCCCAGATGCGTCGCCGAGGCGAGCATGCCGACCTTGATGCGGCGGAAGAACACGGTCGCCTTCTGGCCGATGGTGACGACGTCGACCTCGACGCCCTGCTCCTGCCACTTGCGGATCTCGCCGAGCAGCTTGCGGAACAGGTTGTTGTTCAGGCCGCCGGCAAGGCCGCGGTCGGACGAGACGATGACGTAGCCGACGCGCTTGATCTCCTTGCGCTCCACCAGATAAGGATGGTGGAACTCGGAGTTGGCCTGCGCGAGGTGGCCGATGACCTGCTTCATCGCGCGCGCATACGGACGCGAGGCCTTCATCCGGTCCTGCGCCTTGCGGATCTTGGAGGCCGAGACCATTTCCAGTGCGCGCGTCACCTTGCGGGTGTTCTGCACCGACTTGATCTTGGTCTTGATTTCTCTGCCGCCTGCCATCGCTTTTTCCCGTAGGGCGGGTCTCGACCCGCCGTTGCAGAATTCGCCGTCACCGAAGGCGGGTCGAGACCCGCCCTACGAAGCCGTTACCAGGTACCGGTCTTCACGAACTCTTCGATGCCCTTCTTGAAGGTGCCTTCGATCTCGTCGTTCCAGTTGCCGGTGGTGTCGATGTTGCCCATCACGTCGCCGTAGTTGTTGGCGAAGTGGGCCTGCAGGCCGGCTTCGAACGCGAGGATCTTCGCGACCGGGACCGCGTCCATGTAACCCTTGTCGACCGCGTAGATCGACAGCGCCTGCTGCGCGACCGACATCGGCGCGTACTGCTTCTGCTTCATCAGCTCGGTGACGCGCTGGCCGCGCTCGAGCTGCTTGCGGGTGGCTTCGTCGAGGTCCGAGGCGAACTGCGCGAACGCGGCGAGCTCGCGGTACTGGGCGAGCGCGATGCGGATGCCGCCCGACAGCTTCTTCATGATCTTGGTCTGGGCCGCGCCACCGACGCGCGAGACCGAGATGCCGGCGTTCACGGCCGGGCGGATGCCGGCGTTGAACAGGTCGGTTTCGAGGAAGATCTGGCCGTCGGTGATCGAGATCACGTTGGTCGGCACGAACGCGGACACGTCACCGGCCTGCGTTTCGATGATCGGCAGCGCGGTCAGCGAGCCGGTCTTGCCCTTCACTTCGCCGTTGGTGAACTTCTCGACGTAGTCCGCCGACACGCGGGCGGCGCGCTCGAGCAGGCGGCTGTGCAGGTAGAACACGTCGCCCGGGTACGCTTCGCGACCCGGCGGGCGGCGCAGCAGCAGCGAGATCTGGCGGTAGGCCACGGCCTGCTTCGACAGATCGTCGTAGATGATCAGCGCGTCTTCGCCGCGGTCGCGGAAGTACTCGCCCATGGTGCAGCCCGAGTAGGCGGCGATGTACTGCATCGCGGCCGATTCGGACGCCGAGGCGGCGACGACCGTGGTGTACGCCATCGCGCCGTTCTCTTCGAGCTTGCGCACGATGTTGGCGATGGTCGAGTTCTTCTGGCCGATGGCCACGTAGATGCACTTGATGCCCGAGTGCTTCTGATTGATGATCGCGTCGATCGCGAGCGCGGTCTTGCCGGTCTGGCGGTCGCCGATGATCAGTTCGCGCTGGCCGCGGCCGATCGGGATCATCGAGTCGACCGACTTGTAACCGGTCTGCACCGGCTGGTCGACCGACTTGCGCCACACCACGCCCGGGGCGATGGTTTCGACCGGCGCCTTCAGCTTGGCCTCGATCGGGCCCTTGCCGTCGATCGCCTCGCCCAGCGCGTTCACCACGCGGCCCAGCATCTCCGGACCAATCGGAACCGAGAGGATCTGGCCGGTGGTCTTGGCGGTGTCGCCTTCGCGCAGGTTTTCGTAGTCGCCGAGGACCACGGCACCCACCGAATCACGCTCGAGGTTCAGCGCGAGCGCGAAGGTGTCGCCCGGCAGCTCGATCATTTCGCCCTGCATCACGTCGGCCAGGCCGTGGATGCGCACGATGCCGTCGGACACCGAGGTCACGGTGCCTTCGTTGCGCGCCTCGGCGGCGAGCTTGACCTTTTCGATGCGGGTCTTGATCAGTTCGCTGATTTCGGACGGGTTGAGCTGGGAGGTAGCCATGGTCGTTTCCTGGGTAGGACGGGCTGCGGCCCGCCGTTACGAATTGTGTTAGTGCGCCAGCGCGGACTGCAGCCGCGCGAGCTTGCTGCGCAGCGAACCGTCGATCACCACGTCGCCGGCGTCGATCACCGCGCCGCCGATCAGGCCTTCGTCGACCGCGGTCTCGATGGCGACGTCGCGGCCGAAGCGGCGCTTCAGCGCGGCCTTGATCGTGTCCAGTTCCGCGGCGGGCAGCGCCGTCGCCGACGTCACCTTCGCCTTGACGATGCGCTCGGCCTCGGCACGCTGCTCTTCGAACAGCCCGGCGATCTCCGTCAGCAGCGGCAGGCGACGGTTGTCGGCCAGCAGCGCGAGGAAGTCGCGGAAGGCGTCGGACGCACCGTCCGGCGACAGCAGCGCGACCGCGTCGTCGCGACCGAGCTGCGGGTGGCCGAGCAGTGCGTTCACGCGCGGGTCCGCGGCGACGCGCGCCGCGAAGGCAAGCGCGTCGGACCACGTGGCGGCGGTGCCGGTCTCGCGCGCGATCGCGTAAGCGGCGCGGGCGTAGGGACGGGCGAGGGTCAGAGCCTGGCTCATCGGAGTCTCCGTGCCGTCAGAGCTGGGCGGCGAGTTCGTCGATCAGCGCCTTGTGGGCGTTGGCGTCGATTTCGCGCTTCAGCAGCTTTTCGGCGCCCGACACGGCGAGGACGGACACCTGCTTGCGCAGGTCTTCCTTGGCGCGGTTGGCGGCGGCGACGATCTCGGCCTCGGCCACTGCCTTCTGCCGGTTGGCCTCGGCGATGGCGTCGTTCTTGGCCTGGTCGATGATCTGGTTGGCGCGCTGGTGGGCCTGCTCGATGATCTCGTTGGCCTTGGCGCGGGCGGCCTTGAGCTCTTCGGCGGCTTTGACTTCGCCCTGTTCCAGCTCGGCCTTGGCCTTGTCGGCGGCGGCGAGACCGTCGGCGATCTTCTGCTGACGCTCCTCGATCGCCTTCGTCAGCGGCGGCCAGATGAACTTGACGGTGAACCAGATGAGGATCGCGAATGAGATCATCTGGCCCAGCAAGGTGATATTCGGATTCATGACGTGCCCTGCGGAAGCGAGTCCTGCGAATCGGCGCCCACCGCGACCCGTGGCCGCGATGGACGCAAGCGGTGGCGCGGCGCCTCGACGGGCGCCGCGCTGGTGCCGATCAGCCCGCGGCGTTCTGCAGCGCGGCCAGCAGCGGGTTCGCGAACGCGAACATCATCGCGACGCCGACGCCGATCAGGAACGCCGCGTCGATCAGGCCGGCGAGCAGGAACATGCGGCCCGACAGCATCGGGACCAGTTCCGGCTGGCGCGCGGCGGATTCGAGGAACTTCGAACCCATGATGCCGATGCCGAGCGCTGCGCCGAGCGCGCCGAGACCGACGATGAGGCCGATGGCGATGGCGGTGAAGCCCTGGACGTTGGCGATGAATTCCATGGTGAACTCCGGATTGAACGAGATGGATGGAGGAAGCGTGGAGGGTTGAAGCGAAGACTTGAGAAAGCGCGACTCAGTGGTGCTCGTGTGCCATCGACAGGTACACGACGGTCAGCACCATGAAGATGAACGCCTGCAGCAGGATGATCAGGATGTGGAAGATCGCCCAGCCCGCATTGATCAGCACGCCCGGGACGAAGGTGGCCCACGAGGCGAAGAGGCCGGCGATCAGCATGAACAGCAGCTCGCCCGCGTACATGTTGCCGAACAGTCGCATGCCGAGGCTCACCGGCTTGGACAGGTATTCGACGAGATTGAGGAAGAGGTTGAACGGGGCCAGGATGATGGCCATCACGCCGTGGCCGTGGAACGGGGCGGTGAACAGCTCCTTGGTGAAGCCGCCGAAGCCCTTGGCCTTGATCGAGTAGAAGATGATCAGCAGGAAGACGGTGATCGACATGCCGAAGGTGGTGTTCACGTCGGCGGTCGGGACCACGCGCAGGTAGGTGTGGTGGGCGGTTTCCTCGCCGGCGACCCAGGCGATGATCCGGCCCGGCAGGTCCAGCGGCAGCAGGTCCATCGTGTTCATGAACACGACCCAGACGAAGATCGTCAGCGCCAGCGGGGCGATGAAGCGGCGGTCGCCGTGGAAGGCGTCCTTGACCTGGCCGTCGACGAACTCGACCACGATCTCGACGAAGGCCTGGGCCTTCGAGGGCACGCCCGAGGTCGCCTTGCGCGCTTGGGTCCACATCAGGAAGCAGGCCAGCAGGCCCAGCACCAGCGAGATCACCCACGAGTCGATGTGCAGGCTGTGGCCGGCCACGTCGACCTTGTTGTGGGTCAGGTGATGGACGATGTACTCGGTCAGCCCGCCGCCACTTTTCTCAGCACTCACGCCGTCGCCCTCGTTTCCACGGGTTTCCCCGCCAGGTCCGCCGCGAGGAAGTTCGCGGCGCTTCGGTTGTCACGTTCCGTCCGGCCCGGCCGCCCCTCAGGAGCGCAACCCGGACCTCGCGGTGAACAGCACGCCGGCCGCGGCCGCGGCCGCTCCGACGAGCGCCGGCACCGCCGGCAGTTTCCACACGGCGATCGCGAGCCAGAGCCCCGCGGCCACCACGATCCATTTCGCCGCGATCCCCAGCAGCAGCCGGCCGAACGCCATTTCCGCGCCGACCACGCCGCCCGGGAAGGCCCCCCAGGCGGCCAGCGCCGTGCCGAGGGTCATCGCGGCGCCTCCGACCAGCGCGGCGAGCGCGGCAGACCCTCCGAACGTCAGACAGGCCGCGGCTGCGATCACGACGGCCACGGCCTGGGTCAGCACCGTGCGTCGCGCCAGTCGGCGGCCCGCGGCGACAGAATTCAGCACGCGGCACCCGGGGATTTGGCGGAGACGACAGGCCGGACCGGCGCCGATGGCAGCCGAAAACCGTCCTGCGAAGCCGAAAAAGTATAGCAGCCGCGCATTTTCCGGGGCAACCGCGCCCATGGTCGTAGGCAGGCGCCCTCCGGGGCGGAATGCCGACACGCAATCCATTGAATTCAATGGGAATTTCGACGAAATTCCTTGCCGCCGTCACATTCACGGACTGATCGACGGCAAACGCGGAACTTTCGTGCCGGCGCTCGGGTCCAGTCTGGCGTCCTGCGCGGTGCGATGCGGCCGTCCCCCGGCGGTCCGGCAGGCCCTCGAAGCCCCGGCTCTCCCCGGCCGGGGCTTCGTCTTGTCCGGATCAGGCCTCCAGCGCCCAGTCCGCTGCGGTTTCGGCGTGGATGCGCGCGGTGTCGAACAGCGGCACGTCGGCATCGCCCTCGCCCACCAGCAGGCCGATCTCGGTGCAGCCGAGGATCACGCCCTGCGCGCCGCGCGCGACCAGGGTGGCGATGATGCGGCGATAGTCCTCGCGCGATGCGTCGTGCAGGCGACCGAGGCACAGTTCGTCGTAGATCACGCGATGCACGCGTTCGCGATCACCAGCGTCCGGCACGATCACCGCGATGCCGGCGGCCTCGATGCGGTCGCGGTAGAACGCCTGCTCCATCGTGAAGCGCGTGCCGAGCAACGCGACGCGATCGAGCCCCGCAGCGCGCAGGCGACGCGCGGTGGCATCGGCGATGTGCAGCAGCGGCACATCGATCGCGGCTTCGATCGCGGGCGCGACGCGATGCATGGTGTTGGTGCACAGCACGATCGCGTCCGCGCCCGCGGCGCGCAGTCCGCGCGCGGCGTGTGCGAGCAGCGCACCCGCGTCGTCCCAGCGATCGGCATGCTGCAACGCCTCGATCTCGGCGAAGTCGACGCTGTGCAGCACCAGCTTTGCCGAATGCAGGCCGCCGAGGCGTGCGCGCACGCGCTCGTTGACGATGCGGTAGTACGGCAGCGTCGATTCCCAGCTCATGCCGCCGAGCAGGCCGAGCGTCTTCATCGGACGAACCGCCGATGCACCGCGATCATTTCTTCTTCGGGATGTACAGGTCGGTGATGGTGCCGTCGAACACTTCCGCCGCCATGCCCACCGATTCGCTGAGCGTGGGATGCGGATGGATGGTGTGACCGATGTCCTCGACCTCGCAGCCCATCTCGATCGCAAGCGCCGCTTCGGCGATGAGATCGCCCGCATGCACGCCGACGATGCCGGCACCGATGATGCGGTGGCTGGCTTCGTCGAAGATCAGCTTGGTGAAGCCCTCGGTGCGACCGATGCCGATCGCGCGGCCGGAGGCGGCCCACGGGAACTTGCCGACGCCGATCTTCAGGCCCTTGGCCTTCGCCTCGGTCTCGGTGACGCCGACCCACGCGATCTCCGGATCGGTGTAGGCGACCGACGGGATCACCCGCGCGACCCACTCCTTCTTTTCGCCGGCGGCGACTTCCGCCGCGAGCTTGCCTTCATGCGTCGCCTTGTGCGCCAGCATCGGCTGACCGACGATGTCGCCGATCGCGAAGATGTGCGGCACGTTGGTGCGCATCTGGCGATCGACGGCGATGAAGCCGCGCTCGCCGACGGCGACGCCGGCCTTCTCGGCATCGATCTTCTTGCCGTTGGGCGAGCGGCCGACGGCGACCAGCACGCGATCGTAGGTGTCGCTCGCGGGTATGCTGGCGCCCTCGAAGGTGCAGGCGATGCCGGCGTCGGTCGCCTTGGCCTCGACGACCTTGGTCTTGAGGTGCACGGCGACGCCCTGCTTCTTCAGGCGATCGGCGAGCGGCTTGATCAGGTCGGTGTCGGCGCCGGGCATGATCTGGTCCATGAACTCGACCACGGTCACCGCCGCGCCCAGCGCGCGGTACACCGTCGCCATCTCCAGGCCGATGATGCCGCCGCCGACGACGAGCAGCGACTTCGGCACGTCGGCCAGCATCAGCGCGTCGGTGGAATCCATCACGCGCGCGTCGTCCCACGGGAACGCCGGCAACTTCACCGGCTGCGAGCCGGCGGCGATGATGCACTGCTCGAAACGCACGAGCTGCGTGCCGGCCTCGCCGACGACTTCGATCTCGTTCGGCGACACGAACTTGCCGGTGCCCTGCACCACCCGCACCTTGCGCTGCTTCGCCATGCCGGACAGCCCCTTGGTGAGCTGGCCGACGACCTTGTCCTTGTAGCCGCGCAGCGTGTCGAGCGCGATGGTCGGCGCGCCGAAGTCGATGCCGTAGTCCTTCGCGTGCGCCGCTTCGTCGATCACGTTCGCCGCGTGCAGCAGCGCCTTCGACGGAATGCAGCCGACGTTGAGGCAGACGCCGCCGAGCGACGGATAGCGCTCGACCAGCACGGTGTCGAGGCCGAGGTCGGCGCTGCGGAACGCGGCGGTGTAACCGCCCGGACCCGCGCCGAGCACCAGCATGCGGCATTCGACGTCGGCCTTGCGGCCGGTGGATGCGGCGGCGGCCGGTGCGGGTGCCGCAGGCGCGGAGGTGGCCGCTACCGGCGCGGCAGGCGCGGCGGCAGGCGCCGCGCTTTCGCCCCTTCCCCCGCTCGCGGGGGAAGGTTGGGATGGGGGCTGCGACGGCGTAGCCACATCGGCCGTCTCGAGGATCGCGATCACGCTGCCCTCGGACACCGTGTCGCCCAGCTTCACCCGCAGTTCCTTCACCACGCCGGCGGCGGACGACGGCACTTCCATCGTCGCCTTGTCGGATTCCAGCGTCACCAGGCCCTGGTCCTTGGCGACGGTGTCGCCGACCTTCACCAGCAGTTCGATCACCGGGATGGCATCGAAATCGCCGATGTCCGGAACCTTCGCTTCAATCGTGTTCGCCATGTGTGCGCGCCTCCGATCAGAGCAGCACGCGGCGCATGTCGCCGAGCAGCTGCGCGAGGTGGGCGGCGAAACGCGCCGCGGCGGCACCGTCGATGACGCGGTGGTCGTAACTCAGCGACAGCGGCAGCATCAGCTTCGGCTGGAACTGCTGGCCGTCCCACACCGGTTTGATCGACGACTTCGACACGCCGAGGATCGCGACTTCCGGCGCGTTGACGATCGGGGTGAAGCCGGTGCCGCCGATGCCGCCCAGCGAACTGATCGAGAAGCAGCCGCCGCTCATGTCGGCCGGTCCGAGCTTGCCGTCGCGCGCCTTCTTCGCCAGTTCCGAGGTCTCGCGGGCGATCTCGATCACGCCCTTGCGGTCGACGTCGCGGATCACCGGCACCACCAGCCCGTTCGGCGTGTCGGCGGCGAAGCCGATGTGGAAATACTTCTTGAGCATCAGCTTCTCGCCGGTCTCGTCGAGCGAGGCGTTGAAGTCCGGGTACTGCTTCAGCAGCGACACCACGGCCTTCATCAGGAACGCGAGCATGGTCAGCTTCACGCCGGCCTTCTCGTGCTCCTTGTTGAGCTGCACGCGCAGCGCTTCGAGGTCGGTGATGTCGGCCTCGTCGTGCTGGGTGACGTGCGGGATCATCGCCCAGTTGCGGGCGAGGTTGGCGCCGGAAAGCTTCTTGATGCGCGACAGTTCGCGCACTTCGATCTCGCCGAACTTGGCGAAGTCGACCTTCGGCCACGGCAGCAGGTTGAGCCCACCGCCACCGCCGGCCGCGGCCGGTGCGGCGCCGGCGGACGCGCCGCCCTGCATCACCGACTTCACGAAGCCCTGCACGTCCTCCTTCGTGATGCGGCCACCGCGTGCGGAGCCGGCGACGCGCGACAGGTCGACGCCGAGTTCGCGGGCGAACAGGCGCACCGCGGGGCTGGCGTGCGGCACCTTGTCCGGCAGCACGGCGTCGGCCTCGAAGCGCACCGGCGGCAGGCCGGCGCCCATCGGCGCCGCAGCGGGCGCCGCGACCGGCGCGGGAGCAGCGGCAGCGACCGGTGCCGGCGCGGGCGGCGCCACGGGCGCAGGTGCGGGAGCGGGCGCCGCGGCAGTTTCGCCAGCCTCGCTCGGTTCGATCATCGCCACCACGCTGCCTTCGGACACGGTGTCGCCGAGCTTCACCTTCAGTTCGCGCACCACGCCGGCGAACGGCGCGGGCACTTCCATCGTCGCCTTGTCGGATTCCAGCGTCGCCAGGCCCTGGTCCTTGGCGACGGAGTCGCCGACCTGGACCAGGAGCTCGATCACCGGGATGTTGGTGAAATCGCCGATGTCGGGAACGCGGGCTTCCTTCGGTGCGGTCATGGCGTGGCCTTGTGCGGGAACTCGGGGGGAGGCGACGCGCAGGACGGACACGCGCGTCGCGGAGACAGACCTATTGTGGACGGGCGGGCCGCGCACGCCAACCGCGGACGGTCGCGAAACCGTGTTCGCGGCGCCCGCGGGACGGGAAAACGTATTCAGTTCGCAATGCGGCGGCGTACGGTGTGCGCCCGGCATGATGCAGCGCCGCAAACGACGAAGCCCGGCGCGGGGCCGGGCTTCGTGCGATGCGGGACGGTGGCGGACGCGATCAGCGTTCGTCGCCGACCACCCGCAGGCCGAACACCATCGAGGCGAACGACACGTTCTGCGAGAACCCGCTGATGTTGAGGCGGATCTTCGTCGGCTTCTTGAAGAACTCCTTCGCCTGCGCGTCGGTCAGGCCGTAGTTCTCGATCAGCGCCTGCCTGGACACGAAGCCGGCCATGCAGACGGTGGAATCGCGGGTGCGCTCGGTGACGGTCTGGCCGGCGTTGAGCGGCATGACCAGGATCTCGCTGGAGGTCATCGCGGTCAGCAGCTTGCCGCCGAACGGCACGCCGGTGGTGGGATCGATCAGCGCCGGGTTGTCGAGCACCGGGTTCTCGATCGTCAGCGTCGGGTTGTAGCGCAGGCGGCCCAGCGCCGGGGTGGCGCCCGGGTTGCTCCAGGTGACGGTGAGCACCGGCGAGAACCAGTAGCACAGCAGCGAGTTCGCGGACTTCGCCGGCAGGTAGATGTGCGCGGTGTCCTCGAAGGTGAAGCTGGTGGTGGCCGGCGCCGGATTGACGACCTGGCAGTGCTCGGACGGATCGGCCGGATCGGTCGTCGGGCAGGTGTCGCCGAGGGTGACGAAGGCGCTGGTCAGGCCCAGCCAGACCACGTTGCGGCCGAAGGAATCGACGTCGTACACGTCGTCGACGGTCGGCGCGGCCTTGGCGACGCCGGTGGCCTTGGCCGCGGCGGCGCGGGCGCCGAGCGTGGCGGGCGCGGGGGCGCGCCAGTGGGGCAGATCGGAGGAGACGGCCTCGGCGATGTCGTGCTTCGACGGCGCCCGCTGCTGCGCGTAGGCGCCGAGCGAGGCGAGGGCCGCGACGACGGCGAGGCCGATCAGATGCTTGCGTTGCATGGTGGTGCGCTCCGGAGGTTGGGCCGAGGACGGGACGGCACCGACCAGAACGCAGCCCCCCGACCGGAGCGGACAGCCCGGCCGCCGCGCACGGCGGCGGCCGGTGTCGTGCGGATCAGTCGCCGACGATGCGCAGGCCGAACACCATCGACGCGGTGGAGATGTAGCGCGTGCTGCCGGTGATGTTGAGCTTCACCGTCATCGGGTTGGCCATGAAGTCGTCGGCCTGCGCCGGGGTCAGGCCGTAGTTCTCGACCAGCGACTTGTGGCTGATGAAGCCGGCCATGCACACGTTGGAATCGCGCTCGCGCTCGTTGAGGGTCACGCCGGCTTCCAGCGCCTGCTGCACGGTCTCGCTGGAGGTCATCGAGGTCTGCAGCACGCCGCCGAACGGCACGCCGGTGGTCGGGTCGATCAGCGAAGGATCGGCCAGCACCGGGTTCTCGATGGTCAGCGTCGGCACGAAGCGCAGCTGGCCGATCACGCGGCTCGCGGTCGGGTTGCTCCAGGTGTAGGTCAGCACCGGCGAGAACCAGTAGCAGAGGAGCGAGTTGCTGGCGTACTTCGGCAGCTTGATGCGGGCGGCGTCGTTGAAGGCGAAGCTGGTGGTGGCGCCCGGCGTGGCGTTGAGCTCCTGGCAGTACTCGTCCGGCGTGGTCGGCTTGGGGCAGCCGGTCTGCACGTTGATGAAGGCGCTGGCCAGGCCCAGCCAGCGGACGTTGCGGCCGAAGGAGTCGACGTCGTAGACCTCGTCGGTGGTCACCGGGTACAGCGGCGGGGCCAGCTTGGTGGCGACGGCGGTACGCCCGGTCGGCGCGATCTTGCCCTGGGCGGCGGCGCGCTTGGCCAGCAGGCGCTGCTGGGCGTAGTTCTGCAGGTCGGCGGCCACGCCGCGCGGCGGATCGGCACGCAGCGGGGCCCGGGACTGGGCGGCCCAGGCCACGGCAACGGTGCCGGCGGCGGCGAGGCCGAGGACGAGGGCGGACTTGGCGAACGGAAGCTTGCGGGACATCGGCGGGACTCCGGGTGACGGTTGGGTGACGTGACAACCGGAGCAATACGCAGGACGGGCGGCGGGGCGGACAGCCGCTCAGGGGTGTTCGGCCTCCAGATGGACCCGTTCCCGGTGCAGCAGGTACAGGCCGCTGGCGACGATGATCCCGGCGCCCACCCAGGTGATGCCGTCCGGAAGCACGTGCCACAGACCGAAGTCGAGCAGCACGCCCCACAGCAGCGCGGTGTACTCCAGCGGCGCGATCGACGACGCCTCGCCGAGGCGGAAGGCCTCGGTCACGAAGTACTGCCCCAGCGCCCCGGCCAGGCCGACGCCGGCGATGATCCACAGGTCCGACGCCGCCACCGGCACCCAGTGCGGCAGCGCCAGCGCACCGGCCCCGGTCGCCATGCAGACCAGCAGCCAGACCACCATCGACTGGCTGCTGTCGGTGCGGCTCAGCACCCGCACGGTGATCGCCGACACCGCATACCCCAGCGCCGACACCAGCACCGCCACGCCGGCCAGCGTGAGCACGCCCTCGCCGGTCGGCCGCAGCACCACCATCACGCCGGCGAAACCGACCGCGATCGCCGCCCAGCGCCGCGGCCCGACCCGTTCGCCCAGCACCGGCACCGACAGCGCGGTGATCATCATCGGCGCCACGAAGAACAAGGTGTAGGCGGTCGACAGCGGCAGCGTGCGCAGCGCGTAGACGAACGACACCATCATCAGCACGCCCAGCACGCCGCGCAGCAGGTGCAGCGGCCAGCGGATGCGCAGCAGGCGCCCGGGCCCCACCGTCGCCAGCGCCCAGACCAGCACGAACGGCAACGACGACGCCCCGCGCAGCGACGCGACCTGGAACGGCGGATACCGCGCCGACAGCAGCTTCAGGCCGGCATCCATCAGCGCGAAGAAACCGACGGCGGCCAGCATGCGCAGGGCCGCGCCCCACGGGTGTCGGGCGGGAACGGGAGGGAGGGACATCGGCACAGGATGCCCGCCCCCGCCCCCCCGCACCACCCCGCCAGGGCGGAACACCGTGTCCGCCCGACCGGCAGGGCCGGTTTCCGGCGTTCTACACTGCGTCCCGCCCTTCCGTCCCGATCCGTTTCCTGCCGGAGCCCTGCCCCATGTCGCCGAACGCCGCGCGCGCACTGTCGCTGTCCTGCCTGCTGTCCTGCCTGCTCGCGCTGCCCGCCTGCAAGCGCGAGGCACCTGCCCCCGATGCCGCCGCGCCCGCCGCTGCCCCGGTGACCGCCCCCACCGCCGAACCCGCGCCGGCCCCGGCACCAGCCGCACCCGCCCCGGCGGCCGACTTCGACCCCGCCAGCGTCCCCGAAAGCACCGCCACGCTGCCGCCGTTCCCGTTCTTCGCGATCCCCGAGGGCATGGAAAGCACCTTCGACGAGAAGGACAAGCTCGTGAATTTCGACCGCCAGTTCTTCCTCGCCGGCGGCAAGGCCGTGCCGGTGGAAGGGAAGATCTTCCACGACCGCTTCAACCTCGCCGGCGGCAAGCGCACGTACACCGAGACCGAATTCCTGCGCAATTACGAGAACGCCGCGCTGGCGCTGGGCGCGAAGAAGATCAACGACACCCAGTACACCTACCCGGTGATGGACGCCGCCGGCGGCCGCGACGTGCTGGAGAAGACCAACTATGCCGCGCCGCAGGTGCCGGACTACCACCACGACACCTACCTGCTGCGCCAGGGCGGCAAGGAATGGTGGATCGACGTCAGCACCGGCGTGTTCCCGGTCCACGGCTTCGTCGTCGTGCTGGAGAAGGAAGGCATGAAGCAGTCGCTGGGCTTCCTCGACGCCGCGGCGATGAAGCAGGCGATCGACAAGGACGGCCGCGTCGCGCTGCACATCAACTTCGACACCGACAAGGCGACCCTGCGCCCGGACGCGCAGCCGATCGTCGAGGAGATCAACAAGCTGCTGGCCGCCGATCCGGCGCTGAAGCTGTCGATCGAAGGCCACACCGACAACACCGGCACGCCGGCACACAACAAGGACCTGTCCGCCGCCCGCGCCCGCAGCGTGCTGGGCGCGCTGGTCGGGCTGGGCGTGGACCCGGCGCGACTGGCGTCGCAGGGTTTCGGCCAGGACAAGCCGGTCGCCGACAACGGCACCGAGGACGGCCGCGCGCAGAACCGCCGCGTGGAGCTGGTGAAGCGGTGACGTCGGGCGGGCCCCTGGCCCGCCATTGCGAGTCATCGGGTCGCTTCAGACGATGATCGAAACGGCTTCGATCGCCTGACGCGGCGATCGGAGAAGCCGCAATGGCGGGCCAAGGCCCGCCCGACATCGGCTACCCTGTGCGCCCCACGACCTGCACGCACCGCCATGCCCTCTTTCGACATCATTTCCGAAGTCGACGTCCACGAGCTGACCAACGCCGTCGACCAGGCCAATCGCGAACTGGCCAACCGCTTCGACTTCAAGAACGTCGACGCGAAGTTCGTGCTCGACGACAAGCTGATCACGCAGTCGGCGCCCAGCGAATTCCAGCTGCAGCAGATGACCGAGATCCTGCGTGCCCGGCTGATCGCGCGCAGCATCGACGCGCGCTGCCTCGAGTTCGCCGACATCGAGACCAACCTCGCCGGCGCGCGCCAGAAGATCACGGTCAAGCAGGGCATCGAGCGCGACCTCGCGAAGAAGATCCAGACCGCGATCAAGGACGCCAAGCTCAAGGTCGACTCGCAGATCAACGGCGACAAGCTGCGCGTCACCGGCAAGAAGCGCGACGACCTGCAGGCGGCGATCGCGCTGCTGCGCGGCCAGACCTTCGAGCGGCCGCTGCAGTTCGACAACTTCCGGGATTGAGCGACGTGGACGCCGCGCCGGCCGACGACGCCCCCGAAATCGCCGCCACCCGTCGCTGGCTGGAGCGCGCGGTGATCGGGCTGAACCTGTGCCCGTTCGCCAAGTCGGTGCACGTCAAGCAGCAGGTGCGGTTCGTGCTCAGCGACGCCGAACTCGAAGACGATCTGCTGGAGGAACTGGCCGAGGAACTGCTGCGCCTGCGCGACACGCCGGCCGACGAGATCGACACCACGCTGCTGGTGCATCCGCGCGTGCTGACCGACTTCCTCGACTACAACGACTTCCTCGACCGCGTCGACATGGTGGTCGAGGCGCTGGACCTCGAAGGCGTGCTGCAGGTCGCCAGCTTCCATCCGCAATACCAGTTCGCCGACACCGCCCCCGACGACCCGGGCAACGGCACCAACCGCGCGCCGTATCCGACCCTGCACCTGATCCGCGAAGCCAGCCTCGATCGCGCGGTCGCGGCCTATCCCGACCCGGATGCGATCGTGCAGCGCAACCTCGACACGATGGAACGCCTCGGCCTCGACGGCCTGCGCAAACTGCTCGACGCGGAGTGACGCGCGACGCGGCGCGCGGCGTGCGCTACGTCAACGCGACCAGTGCGTAGGCGTCGGCCAACGACGCGGCGACGCGATGCCCCAGCGCCCGCGTCGCCGCGTCCGGCGGCACGAGGTCGGGGACCTGGATCGGCGTCATCCCCGCCGCCAGCGCGGCGCGCACGCCGACCGACGAATCCTCGAACACGACACAGCGCGCTGGATCGACACCGAGCGCGGCGGCGGCCTTGAGATAGCCTTCCGGCGCCGGCTTCGGGCGTTCGACGTCGCTGCCGGTGACCACCACCTCGAAGTAATGCGCGAGTCCGCAGGTGGCGAGCTTCTGCGTCGCGCGTTCGCGTCGCGTGGACGTCACCACCGCGCGCGGCAACGCACGGAGTGCCACGTCGTCGAGCACGGTGCGCACACCCGGCATCAGCGGCAAACCGGCCTCCACGCGTGCGTGATAACGGGCGTAGCAGCCCTGCTGCAGCGCGTGGACTTCATCCGCGTGCATCGTCTGCCGCATCAACGCGACACAGTCGGTGTCGTGCATGCCGATCATGCGCATCCACAGGTCGCCTTAGACCGACAGGCCGAGATCGGCCGCAGCCTCGCGCCAGCAGGCGAGGATCGCGCGCTCGCTGTCGATCATCAGCCCGTCCATGTCGAACAGCAGCGCCTCGGGCGCGAACGGGATGGGCGCGGCGCGCAGGCTCACGCCTCGTCTCCGGCGGCGAACAGGCGACGGCGGTCGTCCTCGTCGAGCACACGCCACTGCCCCGCTTCGAGATCATCCAGCGCGAGGCCGCCCACCTGCGGCCGATGCAGGGCCTCGACATGGTTGCCGACCGCGGCGAACATGCGCCGCACCTGGTGGTAGCGGCCCTCGTGCAGCACCAGCCGTGCGCGGCCGTCGTCGAGCACGGTGAGTTCCGCCGGCAGCAGCGGCTTGGTTTCGGATTCGAGCATCAACGTGCCACTGGCGAAGATCGCCGCCTCATCGCCACGCAGCGGATGCGCCAGCGTCGCGTCGTAGACCTTCGGCAATTCCGCCTTCGGCGAGATGATCCGGTGCAGCAGCGCGCCGTCGTCGGTGAACAGCAGCAGGCCGCTGGTCTCGCGATCCAGCCGGCCCACGGTCGACAGCAGCGGATCACGCAGGCGGAAGCGCGGCGGCAGCAGGTCGTACACGAGCCGGCCCTGGTCCTTGGTCGAACAGGTCACGCCGACGGGCTTGTGCAGCATCAGCAGCAGGCCCGGCGCGGGATCCAGCGGCTCGCCGTCGATGCGCACGTCCTCGTGCCGCGCGTGCACGTCGAGTTCGTCGTCGGCGTACAGCACGTCGCCGTTCACGTCGGTCACGCGGCCCTCGCGGAACAGCGCCGTGACCTGCTTGCGGGTGCCGTAACCGAGATTGGCGATGCGGCGCAGGAGTTTCATCGGATCATCCTCAAGGTCGCGCCCTCAACGTCTTGTCTTCATCGTTTGATCGCCTCGATCACCTTGAAACCCTGCGCCTGCGCGACGGTGCGCACACTGGCGAACCGCGCGCCGAGGACGTCCTCGTACGGCAGATGGCGGTTCGCCACCAGCCACAATCGCCCGCCCGCATGCAGTGCATCGGCCGCGGCCGCGATGAACGCGCGGCCGATGTCGGGGCGATCGGCGCGACCCTGCGCGTGGAACGGCGGATTGGTGACGATGACGTCGTAGCGCGCCGGCAGGCCCGCGGTCACGTCATGCCAGTGAAAGGCCACCGGCACGCGCGCTGCGGCGAGATTGTGGCGGGCGAGCTCGAGCGCACGCGCCTCGGCCTCGTACAGGTCCAGCGAGACGATGCCCGGACAGCGCGCCAGCAGCTCGACGGACAGAAACCCGTAGCCGCAGCCGAGATCGGCGGCGCGTCCGGCGAGATCGGCCGGCAGCTGCGCCACGAGCAGCGCCGACGCGGCATCGATGCGATCCCATGCGAACACGCCCGGGCGGCTGACGAAGCGGCCGTCGGCGATCGCGCGCGGCGCATCAAGCGCGGACCACGCATCGAGCAAGGCCGCATCGACCGCGGCCGGATCGATCCGCGACCACGCCACGCGGCAATGATACTTCGAGAGCATGCCGGACAGTCCGGCCAGTCGTTTCAGATCGCCTTCCAGCGTTTTCGCGCCTTCGTCGTTGGTCGCGCAGACCACCACGATGCCGCCGGGTGCGCAGGCACGCACGGCGCGTGCGAGCAAGGCGCGCGCCTCATCGCGCTGGCGAGGCGGCAGCGCGAGCACCAACGGGAAGGTCGTGGCGTCATCATCGCCGGGATCGCGCACCGTCCAGCCCGAACGTTCCAGCGCATCGGCCTGCGGCCGGAAACCCTGTTCGCAGACGAGACCGTCGCGCGCGACGGCGCGCAGCGGCCAGCCGTCGCGGGCGCGCAGGAACAGCGCGCCGCCGGTCGCCGGCCACGCGAGATCGCCCGCGGCGAACGGCAGCATCAGGACTTCGAGCGCGGGATCGGCGGCGGTCACGGGAAAACGCGGGACGGAGGCAGGAAGCGGGAGCGGCCGCCCATTGTAGGCGGCCGGGTGTGAGGTTTCCCCCGCCGCCGCGAATCATGTGAGCATCCTCCGCTTCCGATGCCTGCCGTGATCGCCGCCGATGCCCCCATGGACGTGACCCGGACCCGCTTCGCCGACCTGCTCGACGCGCATCGCGGCATCGTGTTCAAGGTCGCGAACACCTACTGCCGCCATCCCGACGATCGCCAGGACCTGGTGCAGGAGATCGCGGCGCAGCTGTGGCGTGCGTTCCCCGGCTACGACCCGGCGCGATCCTTCACCACCTGGATGTACCGGATCGCGCTGAACGTGGCGATCTCGCATGTCCGCAGCGACGCGCGCCGTGCGCCGCAGGAGTCGATCGACGACCACGACAGCCATCCGGCGCTCGTGGTGGAGGACGGCGACCACGACGAGAAGCGCGTGCGCGCGCTGTACGCGGTGATCGACCGCCAACCGCCGCTCGACCGCGCGCTGTTGCTGCTGTGGCTGGACGAACGCAGCCAGCGCGAGATCGCCGACGTGCTCGGCATCACCGAAAGCAACGTGTCAACCAAGCTCAACCGGCTCAAGCAGCGCATCCGCGAGCAGCTCGCGGACGGCGACGCCTCCTGACCGCGCCGGCCAAGACCCTGCCGGCATCGCCCGGACCCTTTCCAAGGCAGACACCCACGATGGATACCCGCATGGAACTCGACGAACTCAAGCAGGCCTGGCAGACGCTGGACCGCCGGTTGCAGCAGCAGAACGCGCTCCAGCACGCGATCCTCCGCGAACAGAAGACCAGCCGCATCCAGTCCAGTCTGCGCCCGCTGTTCCGGGGACAGGTGGCGCAGGTCGCGTTCGGCATCGCTTCGACGCTCGCAGGCGTGTGGATCTGGCGGCACCTCCCCGCCCTGCCGACGGTGATCGCCAGCGGCCTGCTGGTGCTGGTCTACGGCATTGCCACCACCATCGCCGGCATCGTCGTGCTCGAAGGCATCGCCGGCATCGATCGCAGCCTCCCGGTGCTGGAACTGCAGCGCCGGCTCGCGAAGCTGCGTCGCGCCTACATCGTCGGCGGGCTGGTGGTCGGTCTGCCGTGGTGGGTGCTGTGGATGGTGCCGCCCGTGATCCTGCTGTCGCTGCATGCGCACGCGGCCGTCGGCGCGTCGCTGCCGCTCGCGGCCTGGGGCTGGTTCGCGAGCGGCGCGCTCGGCCTGGTCGCGACGCTCGTGTTCCTGCGCTGGGTACGCCGGCCGGGTCGCGAACTGCTCGCGAAACGCCTCGACGACGCGGCCGCCGGCAACAGCCTGCGCCGCGCGCAGGCCGAACTCGACGAACTGGCACGCTTCGCGGAGGAGTGAGGCCGCGGTGACGCTTCGGTAGAGCGGCCTTCAGGCCGCTGCTAGAGAGTTTGGAAAGCAGCGGCCTGAAGGCCGCTCTACCGAGCCGGAAGGACGACGATCAGGCGTCCAGTTCGCGCAGCGTCACCGACGGCGCGACATCCAGCACGCGGCGCGTGGCGAACAGGCCGGCGACCAGCGCCGCGAGCAGGCCGAGGCCGGCGCCGGTGGCGGCCATCGCCCAGTCGATCTTCCACGGCAGGTCGAACACGCGGGTGGCGACGACGCCGGCCAGCACGCTGGCGGCGACCGCGGCGACGAGGCCCGACAGCAACCCGATCGCCGCGAACTCCGACGCCTGCGCCAGCCGCAATTGCCGGCGGCTTCCACCCAGCGCGCGCATCACCCCGCCTTCGCGCAGGCGCTCGTCCTGGCTGGCGCTCACCGCCGCCATCAGCACCAGCACGCCGGCGGCGAGCGAGAACCAGAACACCACCTGCACCACCGTCGCCACCTGGTCGCCGATGCTGCGCACCTGCGCGAGGATCGCGTCGACGTCGACCACGGTGAGGTTGGGGAAGCGCTCGACCAACCCGGCGGTGAAGTGCGGCACGGTCGCCGGCACCTTCACCGCGGTGATGTAGCTGGCGGCGTAGCCGTCCAGCGCACCGGGCGAGGCGACGACGAAGAAGTTCGGGCGGAAGCTTTCCCACTCGACCTTGCGCAGACTGGTGAGCGTGGCCTCGAAGCGCTGCCCGGCGATGTCGAACGCGATGCGGTCGCCGAGCTTCCAGCCCAGCGATTCGGCGAATTTCTCTTCGACCGAGATCTCCGGCGTCGCGAGCTTGCGGGGCGGCCACAATTTGCCGGCGACGATGCTGTTGTCCTTGCCCATGGCATCGGCCATCGACAGGTTGAACTCACGCTCGGCCATGCGCTTCGCCTGCTCGCCGCGCGCGGCGAAATCGGCGCCGGTGACCGCGCGGCCGTTGTAGCCGACGAAGCGCGCGCGGATCATCGGATACAGCGTCGGCGGCGCGATGCCCTGACCCGCCACGTACGCGCGCAGGCCGTCCATCTGGTCGGGCTGCACGTTGACGATGAAGCGGTTGGGCGCGTCCGCCGACAGCGACACGCGCCAGCGATCGAGCAGGTCGGTGCGCACGAAGGTCAGCAGCAGCAGCGCCATCAGCCCGAGCCCCAGCGCCGACACCTGCGCGATGCTGGCGCCGGCGCGGCGGCTGACGTTCGCCAGCCCGTAGCGCAGGCTGCCGCGCAGGCGACCGCGCAGGCGACGCACCAGCAGGATGAGCGCATACGCGATGCCCGCCAGCGCGCCCAGCGTGAGCGCGATGCCGGCGAGCATGGTCAGCCCGAGCACGGCCGAGCCGGCCTGCCACCACAGCAGCGCGGCGAGACCGGCGAACCCGGCCAGCGCGACCGCCCACGCCGCGGGTTCGGCGGCGTCGAGGTCGCGACGCAGCACGCGCAGGGCCGGCACGCGGCGCAGCGCGACGACCGGCGGCGCGCCGAACGCGAGCAGCACGACCAGGCCCACGCCCAGGCCCTGCAACGCCGGCGCGAAACCGGCCGGCGGGATCGCGACCTTCAGCGCATCGGCCAGCCACGCGCCGACGGCCCACTGCAGCGCGAACGCGATCGCGACGCCGACCAGGCTCGCGATCACGCCGAGGATCGCGAGTTCGCCGACGTGGATCGCCACCAGCGTGCGCTGGCTGGCGCCGAGGCAGCGCATCACCGCCGCGCCGGAGAGATGCCGCTCGCTGTGCCGGCGCGCGGCCATCGCCACCGCGACCGCGGCCAGCACCACCGACACCAGCGCGGCGAGGCCGAGGAAGCGGCCGGCGCGATCCAGCGCGGAGCGGATCTCCGGGCGCGCGTCGGCGATCGTCTCCAGCCGCTGCCCGCGGCCGAGCGCGGCGCGCGCAGTGCGGGTGAAGCCTTCGACCGCCGCGGCGTCGCCGGCGACCACCAGCCGGTAGTCGATGCGGCTGCCCGGCTGCACCAGCCCGGTCGCGGCGAGATCGTCCAGCGCCACGAACACCTTCGGCGCGACGTTGAAGTAGTCGGCGGCACCGTCGGGTTCCTGCAGCACCAGCGCGGCCAGCGTGAATTCCGACGCGCCGAGCGCGACGACGTCGCCGACGTTCGCGCCCAGCGCATCGGCGCCGGCGCGGCTCAGCCACAGCGCACCCGGCCCGGGCCCGTGCGCGACGGTGCGTTCGCCCGCGGCGTCACGGATGCGGAAACTGCCGCGCAGCGGGAAACCGGCGCCGAGTGCACGCAGTTCGCCGAGCTTCAATTTCGCCGTGTCGCCGCGGCCGAGCCGGATCATCGTCGGCAGTTCGGCGATGTCGGTGCGCGTGAGCCCGGGCGCGGCCGAGGCGGCACGGATCTTCCCGGCGATCGGCGCGTCGCCGCGCACCACCGCGTCGCCGCCGAGCAGGCGGTTGGCCTCGATCGCCAGCGCACGTTCGGCGCGATCGGTGACGAACCCGACCGACGTCACCGCGGTGACCGCCAGCACCAGCGCGGCGATCAGGATACGGATGTCGCCGGCGGCGAGGTCGCGGCGCAGCTGGCGCCACGCGAGCGCCAGCGTCCTCATGCCGACACCAGCCGGCCGCCGTCGAGGCGCAGCGCGCGGTCGCAGCGTTCGGCCAGCCGGGCGTCGTGCGTCACCAGCACCAATGTGGTGCCGGCCTCGGCATTCAGGCCGAACAGCAGGTCGACGATCGCCGCGCCGGTGCGCGTGTCGAGGTTGCCGGTGGGCTCGTCCGCGAACAGCAGCGCCGGCCGGGTCACGAACGCGCGCGCCAGCGCCACGCGCTGCTGCTCGCCGCCGGACAGCTGCCGCGGATAGTGGCCGAGACGTTCGCCCAGACCCACGCGTTCGAGGATCGCCCGCGCCGGCGCTTCCGGATCGGCATCGCCGCGCAGCTCCAGCGGCAGCATCACGTTCTCCAGCGCGGTCAGCGACGGCAGCAGCTGGAAGCTCTGGAACACGAAGCCGACCTTCTCGCCGCGGACCTTCGCGCGGCCGTCCTCGTCCAGCGACGACAGCGGCGCGCCGTCCAGCAGCACCCGGCCCGAGGTCGGCGTGTCCAGCCCCGCCATCAGCGCCAGCAGCGTGCTCTTGCCCGAGCCCGACGCGCCGACGACCGCGATGCGCTCGCCCGCGGCGATGCGGAAGTCGACACCGTCGAGGATGGTCAGCTCGCTGCCCGGCAGCTTGACCCGCTTGCCGAGGCCTTCGACGGCGAGCGCGGGCGGCGCGGAAGCGGCTGCCGCTGCGGCAGGAGCGGGGGTGATCGTGATCGAGGGCATGCGGGGGCGCCGTGGGGGACGAAGGAGGGTCATGGGGCCATACGGCGGGGATCGCAAGGCGGATGCGACCGCCGGCGTCCCAACCGATGGCAGGGGTCACAAAATCCGTAGCCCTTACATCCGAAACAGTCAGGCCGGTCGCCGTCGGACGTGAAGCCGGATGCCTTCTATCATCTGTTTGACATGACGCTCTTCGATTTCCTCTCCATGAGCTGCGCTGTTCCTTACCCTGGCAAAAAATTCGATGAGTCTTTGATCTGCGGCGCTGTGGACGCCAGCTTTTGCAAGACCGACATTCATATCGTTCAATTTTTTTGCAGAGATACCCTTCGAATGACACTGCACTTTCAAGAAAGTCTCAAGCACGGTGCCGGCAATCACCGCTGCCGGTATCAAATATTTGTTCGAGAATAATTCCTCCGCCTGATCCAATGCATCTTCAAAAACCTCAGCTTGAGCCATGGCTACCAGCGGAGTCGCGTAACCATTTTCATAGTCGCTCTTGATTGCCATGAATATTGGAAGAAGCCGAATTAGCGCCCTTAACTGGCTTTCTTCCTGACGAGGTCGTATTGCCTCGACAAAGATGTCGTAGTGCTCAGAACCCTTCCCGCATGAACTGGCAATCAGGCTTCTTGCTTTTGTTGTCCAATTCAAGAAGATATCCGCCGCTACCGAATCAATATTGCGATCCTGAGGGAGCTTCGCGATGGCCGAAGCAGCAAGATGAGTCGCCAACTCATCCTCAAGCTCCAGAAATCTTTTCTTGTGCCGCTTGATCGCCATCGACTCCATGCGTTCTCCACTTTTCCGATCTTGATGAGTTGACCTTTGGAGTATCAGGTTGCGCCCCGAAACGACCAAGGCCCGGGCGACGAACGGCCCGCATCGCGGCGGGCCGTCGGCGGCGCCGCGTCACTCCACCCGCACGTCGTCGAGCTCGAACGCGAACGCGCCTTCGGCCTGGCTGGCGGTGAAGGCGAGGCCGCGGACGCGGGCGAGGTCGGCGCCGGCGAAACCCGACAGCGGCAGGCGCACCTCGGCCCAGTCCTTGCCGGCGACGAACGGCTGGATCGCCGGCATGCCCGAGAGCTGCGCGCCGGAGAACAGCATCGCGGCGTAGGTGCGGCCGTCGCCGCGGACGCGGAACACCAGCGCCTTGCGGCTGCCGAAATCGGCCGGCGTCATCGGCTGCGGGCCGGGGAAGAACATCGCGCCGGCCCACGGCATCGCGAAGCCGGATTTCAGCTCACCGCGCAGCGAGAGCGCGCCGCCTGCGCGCGCCAGCGTCACCTCGGAATGGCCGCCGGCCATCTGGTCGGTGGTCGCGGTCCAGCCGGCGCCGAACTTCGCCGGGGTCATGCCGCCGGCCGCGGTGGCGCTGCCCTCGAAGTCGTCGATGCGGCCGTCGGCGGGGATCGCCGCGCCGGCCGGCGCCGTCACCGCCTTCGGTTCGACGCGGGCGACGGCGTAGCCGTTCTTCCACACAGTCACGATGCGACGCGTCGCGAGGATGTCGGTGGCGGGATCGCCGTCGACCAGCAGCAGGTCGGCGCGCAGTCCGGGCGCGATGCGGCCGCGGTCGTCGAGGTGGAAGCGTCGCGCGGGCACCGACGTGGCCGCGGCCAGCGCCTGCACGGGCGTGAGGCCCGCGCGCACCAGCAGGTCGAGTTCGCCGTGCAGGCTGGCGCCGTGGGTGGTGCCGGGATTGCCGGCGTCGGTGCCGGCGAGGATGTCGACGCCGGCCGCATGCAGCATGCGCACGTCGGCGATGGCGTCGGCCAGCACCTTCGGGTGCGCGTCGCCGCTGCCGAAGCCGCCACGCAGCGCGTCGCGCTGGCTGTCGGCGAGCCACGGCTTCAGCGCCGCGTCGTCGGCGAGGCGTGCACCTTCGCCGGCATGCGCGATCGTGCCGAGCACCGACAGCGTCGGCACCACGAACGCGCGATGACGTTTCGCCGCGTCGACGAACGCGGCGTCGACGGGTTCGCCGACGATGTGCACCAGACCGTCGGCACCGTCATCGACCGCGGCGCGCGCATCGCGCAGGCGCGAGACGTGCACGACCGCGAGCTTGCCGCGCGCGTGCGCGGCAGCGATGGCGTCGCGGGTCTGCGCCGCGTCGAGCGTGGGCAGGCGGTGCGTGTCGCTGTAGGCGCTGAAGTCCTCGACGATGATCTTCACGTAGTCGGCCCCCTCGGCGACGCGCGCGGCGACGAAGGCGTCGGCGCGGTCGCCGGGCGCGAGCGTCGGCACCTTGATGCCGTACTCCGTGCCATGGCCGCCGGGTGCGGTGACCGCGGCGCCGGCGCTCCACAGGTCGGCCTCGTCGGTGCGCGCCAGCGACGCGCGCTGCGTCTTCAACTCGGGCAGGCGGTGCCAGTCGCCCATCATGTCGAGTTCGCTGGTGACGCCGAAGCGCAGCGCGTCGCGGCGGGCGTCGCCCCAGCTGTGGGTGTGACTGTCGATCAGGCCGGGCAGCAGCGTCTTGCCGCGGCCGTCGACCACGGCGACGCCGGCCGGCGCGGCGAGGCGTGCGCCGACCGCGGCGATGCGGCCGTCGAGCACCAGCACGTCGGCGGCGGGCCGCACGCGGGTGCCGTCGAACACGCGGGCGTCGCGGATCAGGACGTCGTTCGCGGGGTCGGCATCGCGCGGTGCGGGCGCGGCGGCGTGGCCGTGGCCGGAGAGCACCGCGGTCGCGATGGCGACGGCGATGGCGAAGCCGGCGGCGTTGCGCGCCGGGCGGCGCGGGGTCGTGGTCGGAAGCGTGGTCGGGGTGCGCATGGCGAGTTCCTCGGGATGGAAGGCAGGGACAAGGGCACAGGACGACCCGGGGCCGCGGATGTGACCGCGACCGGCGAGGGTCGAACGCGTGGAAATGAGAGGCAGCGGCCGGCGATCAGCCGGACGGTGGCCCGGTACGGGTGCGGGCGACGGCGAGGCTCACAGCCAGCCCTTCTGGCGCGCGAGGCGGTAGGCCTCGATGCGGTTGCCGACGCCGAGCTTGCCGATGGCCTCGGACAGGTAGTTGCGCACGGTGCCGTGCGAGAGGTTGAGCTGCGCGGCGATCTCGTTCGCCGACAGGCCTTCGCCAGCGAGCCGCAGCACGCGGCGTTCGCGATCGGTCAGCGGGTCCTGCTCGGACCACGCTTCCAGCGCGAGCTGCGGATCGATCGCGCGGCCGCCGCGATGGACCTTGCGCAGCGCCTCGGCGAGTTCCTCGGCCGGCGCGTCCTTCAGCAGATAGCCGCAGACGCCGGCGTCCAGCGCGCGACGCAGGAAACCGGCGCGCGCGAACGTGGTCACGATCACCACCTTCGTCGGCAGTTCATGGCGCTGCACGCGCTGCGCCAGTTCCAGCCCGGTCAGGCCGGGCATCTCGATGTCGGTGACCAACACGTCGGGCTTCAGCCGCTGCAGCTCGCGCCACGCGGCCTCGCCGTCGGCGGCGGCGCCCAGCACTTCGATGTCGGTCTCCAGCGACAGCAGCGCGGTGAGCGCGCCGCGCACCATCGCCTGGTCTTCGGCGAGCAGGATGCGGATCATGCGGCCACCTCCGCGCCGGTCGCGGGTGTGTCGGGCGCCTGCGCCACTGATGCGTGCAGCGGCACCCGCGCCTCGATCCGGGTGCCGCCGCCGCGCGGGGAATCGATGCTCAGACGCCCGTCGACCGCTTCCAGCCGCTCGCGCATCCCGGTCAGGCCGTTGCCCGGCGCATCGGCGCCGCCGCGGCCGTCATCGGACACGCGCAGCACTGCCGCGTCGCCTTCGATCGCCAGCACGGCGCGGGCGCTGCGGGCGCGGGCGTGGCGCTGGATGTTGGTCACCGCCTCGCGCAGCGTGAGCGCGAGCGGCGCCTCGGCCGCCGGCGGCAGCACGCCGCCATCGAGGCATTCGGGCGCGATGTACGCGTCGAACGCGATGCCGTCGCTTTCCAGCAGCAGCTTGGCCGACGCCAGTTCGGCGGCGATGCCGACCGCACGGATGCCGGTGACCGCGGCGCGCACCTGCGCCAGCGCCTCGCGCGCCACGCGGCTGACTTCATCGATCTCGCGCCGCGCGGCCTCGCGTGCCTGCGGGGAATCGCCGCGCTGCAGCAGCTTGCCGGCGAGTTCGCTCTTCAGCGCCACCAGCGACAGCGTGTGACCGAGCAGATCGTGCAGGTCGCGGCCGATGCGTTCGCGCTCGGCCAGCGCCGCGAGCCGGCGCACTTCGTCGTGGCTCAGGCGCAGCGCGGCGTCGGCCTGCATGCGGCGGGCGAAGCTGAGGTTCATCAGCCCCACCGCAAGACCGACCACGGTGCTGCTGAACAGGTACACCACCGGGATGCCCAGCCACAGCCATTCGATCGCGTACAGCACATGCAGCGCGACCATCGTGGCCACCGCGCGCCGGCCCGGCAGCGTGAAGCCGAGGAAGGCGCAGGCGTAGATCAGGAACCCCTGCGCGCCCGGATTCACCGGCGTCAGCGCGCCGGCCAGTGCGCCCATGCCCAGCGCCAGCACGTACAGATGCCGGCGATCGCGGAAATACGCGCGCCAGTACAGCGCGAGGAATACGGCATAGCTGGCCAGCGTCGGCGGCAGCCAGGTCGACAGCGACAGCCCGGCGTACTTCGGGGTGAGGAAGATCCAGATCGACCACACCAGCATCAGCAGCGGCAGCCACTGCGGCCGGGCGCGGCCGCCCGGGCTGCGCTCGTGCAGCAGCGCGGTCTCGCTGGGGCGAAACAGGTGGGCGATCAGGCGGGCGATCACGGCGGGCACTCCGGTCGAGGACGGGGACATGGCGAAGCGGGACATCGTCGCCTGCGGCTCAGGCGCGCGCCAGCCGGCGCCGGGCGATCGCGAAGCAGGCCACGGAGAACGCGACCAGCACGGCGATGTGCGGCAGCGGCGATGCGCCGGCTTCGCCCAGGCCCACCACCCGCAGCGTGAGCTGCGCATGGTGGTAGGCCGGCAGCAGCGGCGCGCACTGCGCGATCCACGCCGGCAGCAGCTTCAGCGGCAGCCACAGGCCGGAGAGGAACGCCATCGGCAGGTACAGGATGTTCACCACCGCCGGCGCGCCCTGCCCGCCGACCAGCGACCCGACCAGCAGCCCCAGCGCGGCGAACGGCAGCACGCCGACCACGTCGACCAGCCACAGCAGCGCCCACTGCCATGCCGCCAGCGACACGCCGCCCGCGGTCGCCGCCAGCAGCGACAGCAGCAGCGCCACCATCGCCGCGAACAGCAGCGCCATCGCCACCTTGGCGAACAGGTAGGCGCCCGGCGGCATCGGCAGCGCGCGCTTGTAGACCAGCAGGCCCTGGTCGCGCTCGATCGCCACGGTCACGCCGAACGCGAACAGGCCCACGCCCATCACGCCGAAGCTGCCGTAGGTCGCCAGCAGGTAGCGCGCGGCGTCGCCCTTGCCGTGGTTCAGCAGCACGCCGAACAGCAGGTAGAACATCGACGGGAACAGCAGCGTCGGGATCGCGTACGACGGCGTGCGCAGCAGGCGCAGGAATTCGCAGCGGGCTTCGAGCAGGTAGCTGCGCCAGACGCGATGCGTCGCGGCGACATCGGCGGCGGGAATGCGGTGGGTAACGGCAGTGTTCATGCGGCCTCCTCCACGGCGACGTCGCGGGCAGTGTCGTCACGGGTGATTTCGAGGAACGCGTCGGCCAAGCCGGCGCGGCGGACTTCCAGGTCGCTCAGCGCGGCGTCCTCGGCCAGCAGCCGGCGGACGATCGCGACGGCGTCGGCATCGTCGGCCACGATCTCGATCCGCGCCGGGTCGCCGTTCGCGCCGCGCGTCGCGCTGCGCACACCGGACCAGGTCGCGATCCGCGCCGCGTCGAGCGCGGAGAAGCCGCCGATCCGGCGCTGCGACACCAGCGCCCGCACTTCGGCCAGCCGGCCGGCGGCGGCGACGCGGCCGCGATCCAGCACCACCACGCGATCGGCCAGTGCCTCGGCTTCTTCCAGATAGTGCGTGGTGAGCAGCACGCCGGTGCCCTCGGCGACGAGCGCACGGATCGCCGCCCACAGCGTCTGCCGGGCTTCGATGTCCAGCCCGGTGGTCGGTTCGTCGAGGAACAGCGCCTGCGGCCGGCCGCAGAGCGCCAGCGCGAACTGCACCCGGCGCTGCTGGCCGCCGGAGAGCCGGCCGTAGCGGCGGTCGAGCAGGCCGCCCAGCCCGGCCAGCGCCACGCATTCGTCGGTCCTGCGCGGCGCCGGGTAGTAACTGCGGGTCAGCGCCAGCAGTTCGTCGACGCGGGCGTTCCCGGGCAGGCCGGCGGACTGCAGCATCACCCCGGTGCGGCGGCGGGCGGCCAGCGCGCCGGCCGGCTGGCCGAACAGCGTGGCCGTGCCGGCGTCGGGCGTGCCCAGGCCCAGCATCAGCCCGACCGCGGTCGACTTGCCGGCGCCGTTGGCACCGAGCAGCGCCAGCACTTCGCCGGGACACAGGTCGAGGTCGATGCCATCGAGGGCGACCACGGCGCCGTGGCGGCGGCGGACGCCGCGCAGGGCCGCGAGCGGCCGGGGAGCCGGCGTCGCGGCGGACATTGCAACTTGCATGGGACGGCCTCCTTCGGGACGATGCGGCCATCCTCCCCGTCCCGGCCCGCCCTCGGCAGTCCGCGCCGTCAGCCATCGGGAATGACATTCGTCACCTGACGCCTGACACCGGGCCCGGGTACTCTGGCATCCTCCCCTCCCCGGCCGAGCCCCGGGTCGTGACGCCTGCACGGTCGCAGGCGTCGCGCGCGTCACCTTCCGTACCCTGCCCCGCAAGGATTCATGAATACCAACGCCGATCTGCTCAAGGAACTCCGCATCGACCGCAACGCCTCGCCGCCACCGGCTTCTCCGGGCCGCGGACTGTGGATCGGACTGACCGCCGCCGCCGTGATCGCCGCCCTCGGCGCGGGTGGCTGGTGGCTGTTCGGCCGCGACGCCGGCGTCGAAGTGCGCACCGCGTCCGCCACGCCCATCGCCACCGGCGCCGGCGCGGCCGCCTCGGTACTGGACGCGACCGGCTATATCGTCGCGCGGCGCACCGCGACGGTGTCGGCCAAGATCACCGGCAAGGTCCGCCAGGTGCTGATCGAGGAAGGCATGCGGGTCGAGGCCGGCCAGGTGATGGCCACGCTCGACCCGATCGATGCCGATTCCGAACGCAGTCTCGCCCTGTCCCAGCTCGAAGCCGCGCGCAGCCAGGTCGGCAGCGTGCAGGCGCAGCTGAAGGAAGCCGAGGCCAACGCCGGCCGCTTGGGCCAGTTGGTCGGCCGCAAGCTGGTCTCGCGCCAGCAGTACGACCAGGCCGTGGCCCAGCGCGATTCGCTGCGCGCGCAGTTGCTCACCGCCCAGCGCAACGCGCAGGTCGCGTCGGATTCGCTGCGCATCGCCGACAACGGCGTGGACAACACCGTGGTGCGCGCGCCGTTCGCCGGCGTGGTCATCGCCAAGGCCGCGCAGCCGGGCGAGATCGTGTCGCCGCTGTCCGCCGGCGGCGGTTTCACCCGCACCGGCATCGGCACCATCGTCGACATGGACTCGCTGGAGATCGAGGTCGACGTCAACGAGTCCTACATCGGCAAGGTCCAGCCGAAGATGCCGGTCGAGGCCACGCTCAACGCCTATCCCGACTGGAAGATCCCGGCCGAGGTCATCGCCATCATCCCCACCGCCGACCGCAGCAAGGCCACGGTCAAGGTGCGCATCGCGCTGAAACAGAAGGACCCGCGGATCGTGCCCGACATGGGCGTGCGCGTGAGCTTCCTGGAGAAGCCGCAGGACGCGACCGTCGCGACCGCCGCGCCGAAGCCGGTCGGCGTGCTGGTGCCGGCCGACGCGGTGGTGCAGCGCGCCATCGACGGCAAGGACACCGACGCGGTGTTCGTGGTCGAGGAAGGCAAGGCCGTGCTGACGCCGGTGAAGCCCGGCGAGACCCGCGGCAGCGAACGCGTGATCGAGACCGGCCTGGCGCCGGGCGACAGCGTGATCCAGGCCCCGCCCGCCGACCTGCAGGACGGCGCCGAAGTGCGCGAGAAGGCCGCGCAGTGACCGCGGGCGGCCGCCGGCCGCCGCGTCCGCGACATCAACCGACGATTCCCCCGATCCCACCGAAGCGCCAGTACGAGAAAACGCCATGTCCGCACTGATCACCATCCGCGACGTCATCAAGACCTACACCCGCGGCAAGCAGCAGGTGGAAGTCCTCCACGGCATCAACCTCGAGATCCCGAAAGGCGATTTCGTCGCGTTGATGGGGCCGTCCGGCTCGGGCAAGACCACGCTGCTGAACCTCATCGGCGGTCTCGACCAGCCCACCAGGGGCGAGATCAGCATCGACGGCAAGCGCATCGACAGCCTCAGCGCCGGCGAACTCACCCGCTGGCGCGCGTCCAACGTCGGCTTCGTGTTCCAGTTCTACAACCTGATGCCCGTGCTCACCGCGCAGGCCAACGTCGAACTGCCGCTGCTGCTGACCAACCTCAGCGCCGCGCAGCGCAAGCGCAACGCCGAGATCGCGCTGCAGGTGGTCGGTCTGGCCGAACGCGGCAAGCACAAGCCGCGCGAACTGTCCGGTGGTCAGGAACAGCGCGTTGCGATCGCCCGCGCCATCGTCTCCGACCCGTCGCTGCTGGTCTGCGACGAACCCACCGGCGACCTCGACCGCAAGACCGCGGACGAGATCCTCACCCTGCTGCAGACGCTCAACCGCGAACACGGCAAGACCATCGTCATGGTCACCCACGACCCGCTCGCCGCCGAGTACGCCAAGCGCACCCTGCATCTGGACAAGGGCCGCCTGATCGAGCAGACCGAGCGCGCCGCCTGATCGCCGGGAGACGGACATGACCAAGACCGGATTCGTCATCGCCAACCTGTTCCGCAAGAAGACGCGGACCTCGTTGACGATGCTCTCGATCATCACAGCGTTCCTGCTGTTCGGCCTGTTGCAATCGGTCAACGCGCTGTTCAACGCCGGCGCCGACTACCTCGGCACCGCGCGCCTCATCACCCAGGCCCGCGTCTCGTTCACCCAGCCGCTGCCGCTGCGCATGCGCCAGGAGATCGAGGGCGTGCCCGGGGTCGAGGCCGTCACCCAGTCGCAGTGGTTCGGCGGCGTGTGGCAGGGCAAGGACCCGCTGGTCGCGCTGGCCGTGGACCCGATGCGCTTCCACCAAGTCTACCCCGAGTGGGACCTGCCCGAAGCGCAGTGGAAGCAGTTCGCCGACACCCGCACCGCGATGGTCGTCGGCCGCAAGCTGGCCGACCAGTACGGCTGGAAGGTCGGCCAGAAGGTGCCGATCAGCTCCAACATCTTCCCGATGAAGAACGGCAGCAAGGACTGGACGTTCGACCTCGTCGGCATCGTCGACGGCCGCGACCAGGAATGGAAGGACAAGGCGACGCAGGTGTGGATCAACCACGCCTACTTCGACGAGGAAAACCAGTTCGGCAGCGGCAGCGGCGGCATCTACCTGATCAAGCTGAAGAACCCCGACGACGCGCAGAAGGTCTCGCGCATCATCGACGCCAAGTTCGAGAACTCGCCGGACGAGACCAAGACCCAGACCGAGAAGGACTGGAACCTCGGCTTCGTGAAGCAGATCGGCGACATCGGCCTGATCGTGCGCTGGATCCTGTTCGCGGTCTTCTTCACCCTGCTGCTGGTGGTCGGCAACACCATGGCGCAGAGCATGCGCGAGCGGGTGCCGGAGATGGCCGTGCTCAAGACCCTCGGCTTTTCCGATGGCAGCGTGCTCGGCTTCGTGATGGCCGAGACCGTGGCGCTGTGCGCGTTCGGCGGCATCGCCGGCCTGGCGCTGGCGACGGTGGCGGCGATCGCCATCCAGCACACGGGCATCCCGCTGCCGCTGCGCGTGGACTGGCACGTCTGGGGCCTGGGCGTGGCGGCGATCCTGCTGCTGAGCCTCGCGGTCGGCCTGCTGCCCGCGCTGCGCGCCAAGCGCCTGAAAATCGTCGACGCCCTCGCCGGCCGCTGATCGGCGCACGCAAGGAGACACCGCATGTTCTCGCAGATCTTCGCCATCACCGGCGTCAACCTGAAAAGCATCCCCGAACGCTGGGGCCCCTCGCTCGTGATCGTGATCGGCCTGGCCGGCGTGGTCGCGGTGTTCACCGCACTGCTGGCGATGAGTGAGGGCTTCAGCTCCACCCTCGCCGCCACCGGCAGCCGCGACATCGCGCTGGTGATGCGCGGCGGCTCCGAGGTCGAGGTCAACTCCGGCCTCGGCCGCGAGGAGGTCGACCTGATCAAGCTCGCCCCCGGCATCCGCAAGGGCAGCGACGGCAAGCCGCTCGCCTCGGGCGAGGTGCTGGTCATCGGCGAACTGAGCAAGAAGGACGACCCCACCAGCAGCGCCAACATCACCGTGCGCGGCGTCGAGCCGGCCGGCTTCGTGCTGCGGCCCAAGCTCAAGGTCGTCGAAGGCCGCATGTTCAAGCCCGGCCTGCGCGAGCTGATCGTGGGCCGCGGCGTGGCCCGCCAGTACGATAACGCGGGCGTGGGCCGCACGATCCGCATGCGCGGCTCGGAATGGACCGTGGTCGGCGTGTTCGAGTCCGGCGACGCCCACGAGAGCGAGCTGTGGACCGACACCGGCGTCGCCCAGACCAGCTTCGGCCGCAACGGCTACAGCTCGGTGCTGGCCGGCCTGGAAAGCGAGAAGGCGATCAAGACGCTGGAATCGTCACTCAAGGCCGATCCGCGCCTCAACGTCGACGTGGTCTCGCAGCAGACCTACTTCAGCGCGCAGACCAAGCAGTTCCGCGAAACCATCGGTGCGCTGGCGATCGTCGTCACCGTGATCATGGCCCTCGGCGCCATCTTCGCCGCGCTCAACACCATGTACGCCGCGGTCGCCACCCGCGCCAAGGAGATCGCCACCTTGCGCGCACTGGGCTTCGGCGGCCTGCCGGTGCTGGTGTCGGTGATGCTGGAAGCGCTGGTGCTGTCGCTCGGCGGCGGCCTGGTGGGCGCGCTGATCGCCTACGTGCTCTTCAACAACGTCTCGGTGTCCACGCTCGGCGCGAACTTCACCCAGGTGGTATTCGCGTTCAAGGTCACGCCGATGCTGGTCCTGATGGGCCTGGGCATCGCGGTCGCGGTCGGCTTCATCGGCGGCCTGCTGCCGTCGATCCGCGCGGCGCGGATGCCGGTGACCACGGCGCTGCGCGCGGGCTGACGCACCCGCTCCCCGCGTCCTGCGCACGAACGCCCGGCTCCGGCCGGGCGTTCGCGTTCATGGGGCTCAGGCCGCGCGCGCCGCCCGCGCCCGGCGCAGGCTGTCGGCCATGAACAGCGCCAGCGCCGACCAGATCAGCGCGAAACCGATCGCGCGATCGACGTCGAACGGTTCGCGGAACAGCAGCACGCCGATCAGGAACTGCATCGTGGGGGCGAGGTACTGCATCAGACCGATGGTCGACAGCGGCACGCGCCGCACCGCGAACGAGAACCCGATCAGCGGCAGCGCGGTCAGCGCGCCGCCGACCAGCAGCAGCGCGTCGATCGCCGCGCCCCAGTCGCCGAAGAAGCCGCCCTGCCCCGTGGCTTCGGCGAAGGCGACATAGCCCAGCGCCGGCAGCAGCAACACCGCGTTCTCAACGCCGAGGCCGACGATGGGATCGACCGCCGCGAGCTTGCGGATCAGCCCGTACACGCCGAACGACAGCGCCAGCGTCAGCGCGATCCACGGGAAGCTGCCGTAGTTGAACGTCAGCCACAGCACGCCGGCGCCGGCGATCGCCACCGACACCCACTGCACCGGCCGCAGGTGCTCGCGCAGGAACAGCGTGCCGATCACCACGTTGAGCAGCGGGTTGATGAAGTAGCCGAGGCTGGTCTCGACCACGTGGCCGGCGTTCACCGCCCAGATGTAGAGGCCCCAGTTCACGCCGATGCACAGCCCGCTGAGCGCGAGCACCCGCGCCAGCCGCGGCTGCGCCATCACCTTCGCGAACCAGCCCCGGCCCTGCGTCCAGCCCAGCCACGCCGCGACCAGCAGCGCACTCCAGACCACGCGGTGGGCGACGATCTGCAGCGACGGTACCGCCTTCAGCAGATGCCAGTACAGCGGCATCAGGCCCCACACCACGAACGCCGCGAGCGCCACCCACAGCCCGCGCCGCGCCTCGGCCGGCGAGACCTCGGCCATCATTCCTGCGGTTCCGCGGGCAGCGCCGGCGCGCGCGTCTTCGCACGGGTGATGACCACCACGCCGGCGAGGATCACCGCCATCGCGCCGAGATCGTGCAGCGTGAAGCGTTCGCCGCCCAGCCACGCGCCCAGCAGCACCGCGATCGGCGGATTGACGTAGGCGTAGCTCGACGCCAGCGCCGGCCGCACGTGATGCAGCAGCCAGATGTACGCCCCGAAGCCACCGATCGACCCGGCCAGCGCGAGGTACACCAGCGCCGAAGTGCCCTGCAGCGTCGGCGCCACCGGCAGGCGTTCGCCGAGCGCCAGCCCCAGCACGATCAGCATCACGCCGCCGCAGAGCATCTGGCCCGCCGCGGCCATGAACGGCGACGGTAGGTCGCGGCCACGCGACCACACCGAACCGAACGCCCACGCGATCGGCGCGATCAGCAGCAGCGCCAGCCCGCGCGGCGTCGACGCCAGCGCGCTGCCGGCGTTGAGCCACAGCACGCCGAGGAAGCCGATGCCGATGCCCAGCCATTCGGCGCGGCGCGGCCGCTGTCCGAACATCAGGCCGAACAGGCCCATCCACAGCGGCATCGACGCGATCGCGATCGCGGCCAGGCCCGAAGAGACCTCCTTCTCGGCCAGCACCACCATGCCGTTGCCCAGCAGCATCAGCAGCAGGCCCATCGCCGCGAGCGTGCGCCACTGCACGCGCGTCGGCGCGGGCACGCCGCGCAGCCGCAGCACCGCGAACAGCAGGCCGCCGGCGACCAGCATGCGTCCGCCGGACACGGCCAGCAGCGCCGGCCAGCCGCCTTCGAGCGCGAAGCGGATGCCGAGATAGGTCGAGCCCCAGATGACGTACACCGCCGCCAGCGCGAGACCGATGGCGAACGCGGAAGCAGGGCGCGGGGCGGCCGCGGAGGGAGCAGCCATCGCAATCCTCGAAAGCGAAAGACGAGCGGGGAGAGAAGGAAGATGCACATCGCCGCGCAGCGCGGGCGAAGCGTCATTCTACGCGCGGCACCTGCGCGCCGGCCGCCGCGATTGCCGTGCCCGGTGGAACGCCGTCGTTCCGTGCGCACCACGCGCACGGCGGCGCAGGCCGATCACGCGGCGCGTTCGCGATCCAGCAGGCGGCGTTTCAGATCGAGGCCCCAGCGATAGCCGCCGGGCGAACCATCGCCGCGGATCACGCGATGACACGGCACCACGATCGCCACGCGGTTGCGCGCGCACGCGCCGGCGACCGCACGCGAGGCCGACGGCGCGTCGAGCGACGCCGCCACTTCGGCGTAACTGCGCGTCTCGCCCGGCGGAATCTTCATCAGCGCATCCCACACGCGCTTCTGGAACGCGGTGCCGACGAGATCCACCGGCACGTCCGCACGGCGCCCCGCGAGCGCATCGGCGACCGCACGCACCCGCGGCGCGAGGAATTCGTCGCGCCCGGCATCGACCTGCTGCAACCGCGCGCCGGGGAATTCGTCGCGCAGCCGACGCTCCAGCGCGTCGCCATCGAGGCCCAGCTCGATCATGCAGATGCCGCGCACCGTCGCCGCCACCAGCGCGGGCCCGAGCACGGTGTCGACCACGCTCCAGCGGATGTCCTCGCCGGCACCGCCGGCGCGATAGGTCGCGGGCGTCATGCCCAGCTTCGCCGCGCCAGTCTCGTACACCCGCGACGGCGAGCCGTAGCCGGCGTCGTACAGCGCACCGCTGACGTCGCGCCCGGCCTTCAGCGCCGACTTCAGCGCATCAAGCTTGCGCTGGGCGAGGTATTCGGCCGGACTCAGCCCGAACCGCGCCCGGAACCGCCGCTGCAGGTGCGACGCGCTCAGGCCGACGGCCTCCGCCAGCAATTGCAGCGTGGGTTCGCCGGCGTCGAGCAGCGCGCGGGCCTGGTCGAGGGCATCGGGGTGGGCGGTCTTCGTCATGGGCACAGGCTACGGCCGGCCGAGGGTAGCCGCTATCCGATTCTTGCGCTGGTCACGAAGGGGGTTCGTGCACCGGACGCGAGGATGGCGGTTTCCAGCCCGCGACATGGATCACTCCATTGCGAACAGCAGGGCTTCCGCGCTGGCGCGCGGGTGACTTTCTTTGACGCAAAGAAAGTCACCAAAGAAACACTCAGGGCCACTTCAAACCTGCCTTCGGGAACGTGGCCGGGATTTTTCGACGAGGCGTCCTGCCTCGTCGAAAAACGGCGGGCTTCCTGCCCGCCGCCCTCCGGGTCTCCGATTCGGGGACAGTGCGCTGTCTGGACATGCTTTCGGGACGATGCAGGCCAGAAGTCAAAGCGAGACAACAACGAAAACGGGCCTCGCAGGGCCCGTTCCGTGAAGCGATCGCGCGGGTCGTGGCTCAGTTCACCCAGTGCCCCGGCACCGTCGGCGCGGTCAGCAGCACCTGCGCGGAAAGCGGCTTGTCGGCGTCGAGCAGGCGCAGCGCGTCGGCGAGGACCGAGGCCGACTCACGCAGCAGCGGGTCCGGACGCTTCTCCGCGGCCTTCTCGCGCGCGGCGTCCTGGGCGATGTCGCGCTCGTTGGCGGTCAGGCCGTCGTCGCTCTCGTCGGCCAGCGGATCGAGATCCAGGCCCATCGCCTTGCGTTCGGCCTGGCGCTGCTTGCGCTTGGCGGCGTCGCGGTCGCGCTCGGCGCGGCGCTCGGCTTCGTTCAGCGAGATCCACTTCCGCGCGTTGTCCTCGCGGAACTGCGCGATGTCCTCGCTCCACCACTTGAATTCCGTGTCCTTGGCCATGCGCGCTGCGTGCAGGCCTTCGAGCTTGGGCAGCAGCGGGCCGAAGTCGCCGTAGCGGGTGTACGGCACCGCGGCGATGCGGGTCCACGGCAGCGCGTTGTCGTAGGTGCTTTCGCCGAATTCGCTGGCGTCGACCGTCACCGGGAACTTGATGTCCGGCACCACGCCCTTGTTCTGCGTGCTGCTGCCGCCCGGCAGGAAGAACTGCGCGATCGTCAGCTTCACCTGGCCGAAGCGCTGGCCATCGGGGCGCGGCCAGCGGTCGAGGTCGACCAGGTTCTGCACCGTGCCCTTGCCGAAGCTGGTCTCGCCGATGATCAGGCCACGGCCGTAGTCCTGGATCGCGCCTGCGAAGATTTCCGAGGCCGAGGCCGAGCCGCGGTTGATCAGCACCGCGAGCGGGCCGTTCCACGCCACGCCGGCATCGGTGTCGCCATCGACCTGCACGCGGCCGCCGGATTCCTTGGCCTGCACCACCGGGCCCTTGTCGATGAACAGGCCGGTCAGCGCCACGGCTTCGTTGAGCGAGCCGCCGCCGTTGTTGCGCAGATCGATGACCACGCCGTCGACCTTCTGTTCGCGGAAGCCATTGAGCAGTTTGGCGACGTCGCGGCTGGCGGACGCATAGTCGTCGGAATTGCGGCGACGGCCTTCCCAATCCTCGTAGAACGCCGGCAGCTTCACCACGCCGATGCGGCGCTCGGGCTGGCCGTCGGTGCCGGGCACGGTGATGACCTCGCCCTTCGCGGCCTGCTCTTCGAGGCGGATCTTGGCGCGCTTGAGCACGATGCGGTTGGGCTTGCTGTCGAGCACGGCCTCGGCCGGCACGATGTCCAGCCGCACCTGCGTGCCCTTGGCGCCCTTGATCTTGTCGACGACGTCGTCGATGCGCCAGCCGATCACGTCCTCCATCGGGCCGTCGGTGCCCTGCCCGACCGCGACGATGCGGTCGCCGGCCTTCAGCTTGCCGCTGAGGATCGCCGGGCCGCCGGGGATCAGTTCGCGGATCACCACCACGTCGTCCTGCTTCTGCAGCTGCGCGCCGATGCCTTCCAGCGACTGGCTCATCAGCTGGTTGAAGCGTTCGGCCTCGCGCGTGTCGAAGTAATCGGTGTGCGGATCGATGGTGTTGGTGTAGGCGTTGAGGAAGGTCTGGAACGCGTCGCTGGCGTTGAGCTGGTCGACGCTCTTGGCGGTCGAGGCGTAGCGCTTGTCCAGCGTCTTGCGGATGTCGTCGGGCTGCTTGCCGGCCAGCTTCAGGCGCAGCCAGTCGTTGCGCACCGACTGCTTCCACAGCGCGTCGAGTTCGCTGGCGTTGGCGGCCCAGGGCGCGTCCTTGCGGTCGTAGTTCCAGCGATCCTGGCCGTCGAAGCGGAAAATGTCCTCGTTCAGCATCGCGCGCGCCCGGGCGATGCGCTCGCGGACGCGGGTCTGGTAGAGCGTGAAGATGTCGAACGCCGGCGTGACTTCGCCGCTGCGGATCGCGTCGTCCAGCGTGGTGCGGTAGCGCGACAGCTGGTCGACGTCGGCGGCGGTGAAATACAGCTTGCCGGGATCGAGATTGTCGAGGTAGCGCTTGAAGATCTCCGCGGACAGCGCGTCGTCGAGCGCGCGCGGGCGGTAGGCGTAGCGGCTGTCGGACAGCAGGCCGTAGACCAGTTTCGAGGCGTTGGCCTGTGCGGCCGAGGGATTCCCGGCGTCGGCATGCGCGGTGATCCACGCCAGCGGCGCGGTCAGCGCGAGGGCGAGCAGGGAGACCGGCAGGACTTTGGAGACTTTCATCGGCACTCTCGGGGACGGAACGCGGTGGGGACGGCATGCACGGAGGCGATGCGCGGACCTAGCATGCACCCGCATGGGACCGCTGCAAAGTGTCGGAAGTTGCAGGCGCTGCCGTTCGTCGCGCAGGCGGAACCGACCGGTCGACACCGCGCCCGGCGTTCAGCCGCGAGCAGGCCGCGACGCGGCCCGGGACGCGCCGCGGCTCAGGCGACGACGCCCGCCCCGGCCGCCTGGCGATCGGCGTGGTACGAGCTGCGCACCATCGGGCCGGACGCCACGTGCTGGAAGCCCAGCGCCATGCCGTAGTCCTCCAGCGCCTTGTATTCCTCGGGCGTCCAGTAGCGCAGCACGGGATGATGGTGCGCGCTGGGCTGCAGGTACTGGCCGATCGTGACCATGTCGACGTCGTGCGCGCGCAGGTCGCGCAGGGTGGCTTCAACCTGTTCCATCGTCTCGCCGAGGCCGAGCATGATGCCGCTCTTGGTCGCGATGTCCGGGTGCTGCGCCTTGAACTTCTGCAGCAGGGTCAGCGACCACTGGTAGTCGGCGCCCGGGCGCACGTTGCGGTAGAGGTCGGGCACGGTTTCGAGGTTGTGGTTGAACACGTCCGGCGGGCTGGTCGCCAGGATCTCCAGCGCCCGCTCCATGCGACCCTTGCCGCGGAAGTCGGGGGTGAGGATCTCGATCTTCGTGCCCGGGCTGCTGGCGCGGATCGCGGCGATGCAGTCGACGAAGTGCTGGGCGCCGCCGTCGCGCAGGTCGTCGCGGTCGACGCTGGTCACCACCACGTACTTCAGGCGCATGTCGGCGATGGTGCGGGCGAGGTTCTGCGGCTCTTCCGGATCCGGCGGCTTGGGCCGGCCGTGGGCGACATCGCAGAACGAGCAGCGGCGGGTGCAGACCTCACCGAGGATCATGAAGGTCGCGGTGCCGTGGCCGAAGCACTCGTGGATGTTCGGGCAACTGGCCTCCTCGCACACGGTGACGAGGCGGTTCTCGCGGAGCCGGGCCTTGAGGTTGGCGACCGCGTTGCCGGAGGGAATCCGCACCCGGATCCACGACGGCTTGCGCAGCACCGGCGCCTCGGCGAACTGCACCGGCGAGCGCGCGATCTTGTCGGCGGCGACCTGCCTGGCGCCCGGCTCGAGCGACGCGGGCGCGTCGCCGACCACGGTCAGCGGGATGGACTTCTCGGAGGACGGTGGCGTGGACATGTCAGGCGGCCCGTGGGGTGGCGGGAAGGGCGGACAGGGCGTCGAGGTCGGGCGCCGGCGCGGGCGCCGCACGCAGGCCGAAGCAGTCGGCGAGGTGCTGCACCAGTGCGGGCTTGACCGCGTCGAAGGACGCCGGGCCGCCGAGGTCCTGCATCGCGGTCACCTGCAGGCCGGCGTAGCCGCAGGGGTTGATGCGGTGGAACGGCGACAGGTCCATGGCGACGTTGAAGGCGAGGCCGTGGAAGGTGCAGCCGTGGCGGACGCGGATGCCCAGCGCGCCGATCTTGGCGTCGCCGACGTACACGCCCGGCGCGCCGTCGCGGCGCTGGGCGAGGATGTTCCAGTCGGCGAGGGTGTCGATCATCGCCTGCTCGATCCGGCAGACGTGCTCGCGCACGCCGAGCTTCAGCCGGCGCAGGTCGAGCAGCGGGTAGATCACGATCTGGCCGGGGCCGTGGTAGGTCACCTGGCCGCCGCGGTCGACCTTCAGCACCGGGATGTCGCCGGGCGCCAGCACGTGTTCGGGCTTGCCGGCCTGGCCGAGGGTGAAGACGGGATCGTGCTCGACGACCCAGAGTTCGTCCGGGGTGTCGTCGGTGCGGGCGTCGGTGAAGGCCTGCATCGCGCGCCAGACGGGCGCGTAAGCGACCCGGCCGAGGTCACGGACGAGTGCATCGCGCGGGGGAACGTCGCGCGGCGCCTCCGCGGCGCCCGCGCCCGACCCCGCCGCATCGCAGGCGGTCACAGGGTCCACTTGATGTCCGGGTCGGCGCGCAGCGCGGCGTGGGCGGCCTCGTAGCGCTGGCGATCGGCGGCCTCGAAGCTCAGCCGGATCGACACGAACTTCCCGCCCGACGAGTTGCGCGCGGCCACCGTCTCGCGCAGCACCGAGATGCCGACGGTTTCCAGCAGCAGCGGCACGCGCTCTTCCAGGCCGGCGCCGGCCGGGCCCATGGCGGTGATCTCGAACACGCCGGGGAACTGGAAGCCGTGGTCGGGGTGGTCGGACTGGATTTTCATCGCGGCATTATGGGCCCGGGGGCGGGGCAACCCAAGTCCGCGCCCCGGCCCGCAGCGTTCAGCGCGGCGGCGGTGCGGCGGCGCGCCAGCGCGCGAATGCCGTCGGGCCGGCGAAGAACACGTTCAGGTCCACCGGACCTGTGATGCCGTCGATCCGGCCGCGGTTGTGGTACTGCCACACCCGCCACTGCGCCAGCGGCCCGGGTTCGCGGAACAGCGAGCGGCGCCACAGCGGGCGCGGCGGCAGCGCGGCGGCGTTGGCGTCGAGGAAGTCGCCGGTGACGTACAGGACCGCGCGCCGGCCGTAGACCGGTTCGACCCTGGCGAGGAAGGCGTCGAGTTCGCGGCGCAGTTCCTCCGGCGGTGGCCGGCGGCCGCAGTTGCCGCCGAACTCGACGTCGACCGCCGGCGGCAGCGCGTCGGCCTCGACCGGCACCGCGGCGAGGAAGTTGTCGGCCTGCTCGGCGCCGGGCCGGCAGAAGGTGAAGAAGTGGTAGGCGCCGACCGCGAGCCCCGCGGCGCGGGCCTCGCGCCAGTTGCGGGCGAAGGCGTCGTCGCGGTAGTCGCCGCCCTCGGTGGCTTTCAGGTAGGCGAAGGCGACGTCGTCCGCGGCGACCTTCGCCCAGTCGATGGCGTGCTGGTGGTGCGAGACGTCGATGCCGCGCAGCGGGTAACGCTCGGGATCGGGCCGGTATTCGCGGAAGGTTCGCCAGACGACGAAACCGATCGCGGCCAGCGCGACCGCGGCGACCAGCAGCGCCATCGCCGGGGAGAACGCCGGCGACCGTCCCGCGCGACGCCGCGCCATCCGCGCCTCACCAGCCCGGCAGTTGCGCCGGGTCCAGCCCGCCGACCTCGAACAGCGCCTTGCGGGTGCCGTGGCCCTTGGCCGGGAAGGCGATCTCGATCGTCTTCGCCGACTTCGCCAAGCGCCACAGCGCCTTCTCGTCGTCGACGAACATGGCGATGGCCTCGTCGGTCTTCGGCCGGGTGCCGGCCATCGGTTTCGGCGGGCCGCCGTCGACGCTGACCTGCAGGCGGCAGCCGCCGTAGCAGTCGAAATCGCCGCGGGTGATCACGAGGTAGCTGCTGCGACCCCAGTCGGGATGGTCGCGGAAGATCAGCTGCACGCGGCTGGGGCCGCTGCCGTCGACGTCCACGTCGTCCTTCGCGTACACGCTGGCCGAACGCTGCTGGCCGCCCGTCACCGGCGTGGCGACGTAGCTCCACAGCGCGGCGAGGCGTGCGCTTTCGCGGCCGGCCTCGGCCTTCGCCTTCACCTCGGCGTACTGCGTCTCGACGCGGGCCGCGGCGGCGGTGCCGGCGTGGTCGTGCAGCAGCAGGTCGGCCTGGGCCTTGGCCAGCGTCCAGTTGCCACGGGCGACGGCGTCGTCGAAGGCCTTCGCGCCCTCTTCCGCGGCGGCCTCGTTCGCGGCGGCCTGTTCGGCGGCGGCGGCCTTCACGGCTTCCGGGTCCTCGCCGCAGCCGGCCAGCAGGGCGACGCCCAGCGCCAGCGGCAGCAGGCGCGTCAACGCGGGGCGCGGGAACATCGCTTTCGGCATCGGAACGCTCCGTCAGGGCGGCCCGGCGGGCGCGCCGTGGTTCACCAGCAGGTCGATCGCGCCCGCGCTCTCGCCGGGACGCTCCATCAGGGACATGTGGCCGCAGCCTTCCAGCAGCACGCGACTGGCGTCGGGCATGCGCGCGCCGTACAGCTGCAGCGCGCTGGGATCGATCACCTGGTCCTGGGCGCACCACAGCAGCAGCGATGGCTGGGCGATGTTCGCCGCTTCCTTGCCGGGCAGGAACGCCTCGTCGCCGCGGCCGATCCTGTTCAGCACGCCCTGCTCGAACGCGGCGTCGCGGCGGCGCTGGGCGATGTAGATGCGGTCCACCGGCCACGGCAGGTACGGCTTCGTCGCGGGGGCGTGGAACAGGATGTCCATGTAGCGCTGCAACGACGCCTCGTCGGTGACGCCGAACGGATTCTTCCCGGCCAGCACGTCCTCGCCGAAGCGGTTGTCGTCGAAGCGCACGCCGGCGGCATCGAGCAGCGCCACGCGGGCGACGCGATCGGGATACCGGGCCGCGGTCAGCGCGGCGATGCCGCCGCCCATCGAATGCCCGACCAGCGTGACCGGCTTGCCGCCGGACACCTCGGGCAGCGCGAGGAATTCGGACAGGCGCTTGCTCTGGGCGACGTAGCCGTAGTCGCCCCCCGGCTTGCGCTCGCTCTGGCCCCAGCCGGGCAGATCGGGGATCACCAGCCGGTAGCGGCCGTCGAAGGCGCGCGCCATCCGGTACCAGTTCTCCTTGCTCCCCGTGTAGCCGTGCACCAGCACCAGCGTCGGCGCATCGGCCCGCTTGGCGTCGATCTCGGTCCAGACCCAGCGATGGCCGCCGGCGACGCTCTCGCGGGCGCTGCCGCCCAGCAGCAGACGCTGCTTGGCGAACTCGCTGCGGATCACCAGCCCGGGATCGCGCCAGACCGAAAACGCCATCGCGAGCAGGATCGCGCCCGCGATGGCGTTGGCCCAGCGCGCCTGGCGCGGGGTCACGCGCGCCACGGCGGCGCCGTTACTTCGCCGGCGCCGCGGGCGGCGGCGTGGCAGCGGCCGGGGCAGGCGCCGTCGTCGAACCCGCCGCCGGAGCCGGCGTCGCGGCCGGCGCGGCGGCCGGCTTGGCGTTCTCGATCACCTTCTGCACCGAGCCGGTGGTGATCGGGTGGTAGCCGGGCTTCGCGGCCTCGAACACCTGCTTCGCCAGCGCCAAGCCGGCCTCGGTCTGCACCAGCGCCTCGTAGGTCGGCATGATCAGCTTGCGGCGTCCGACGCGCTGGAGGAACGCGGCAATGGCGTCATTCGCCTGAGTGTAGCCGTTGCGCACCGCCAGCGGATACCAGCGCTGCGCGATCTCGCCGTTCGGGGTGCCGGTGAAGTGGTAGGCGCCATCGAGCTGGGCCAGCTGCGCGGGGGTCAGCGTCTCCGGCAGGCTCTCGATGAAGTGGACCCATTCCTGCGTGGTCCACTCCCTGGTGAGCGCGTCCGGCGGCAGCTGCTGCGTGCCCAGCCACGCCAGGCGCGCGGAGTCGACCACGCCGAAGCGGCGGGCCTGCACCTGCGGCGCCGTCGACGGGATGCCCGGCTCGTACAGCCACGCATCGAACTCGGCCGGCGTCACCAGGCCCGGGTTCTTCGCCAGCAGGTTGGCCTTGGCGTACTTCGCGAACTGCTGCGAATCGATGCTCTGGAACGCGAAGTGGTCGAAGTAGCCGCGCAGGAACGGATCGAACTTCTCGCGGCCGTAGCGCTCTTCCAGGAACTGCATGAACCACGCGCCCTTGGTGTAGACGGTGGCGCTGCTGTTCTCGTCCGGATCCTTCAGCGTGCCGGGCTTCTCGGCCAGCACCTGGTACTTCGGATCGAGTTCGGCGAATTCCTTCTTCAGCTCGTTGCGGTCGATCACCTTTTCCATGTCGGCCACGTCCTTGCCGTACAGGGCTTCGGTGATGCGGCCCTCGACGTAGGTGGTGAGACCTTCGTTGAGCCAGGCGTCCTTGGCGCTGGAGAAGGTGACGAGGTTGCCCGACCAGCTGTGCGCCAGCTCATGCGCGACCAGCGACACCAGCGACTTGTCGCCGACGATCACGGTCGGCGTGGCGAAGGTCAGGCGCGGGTTCTCCATGCCGCCGTACGGGAACGACGGCGGCAGCACCAGCAGGTCGTAGCGGTCCCAGCGATACGGACCGTACAGCGACTCGGCGGTGCCGATCATCTTCTCGGTGTCGCTGAACTCGGCCACGGCCTTGTCGACCATCGCCGGCTCGGCCCACACGCCGCTGCGCGGCGAGATCGGCTTGAACACCAGGTCGCCGGCGGCGATCGCCATCAGGTACGACGGGATCTTCTGCGGCATCTTGAACGTGTAGTCGCCGTCGCGGACCGCATTCGGGTCGTTGTCGGCGCTCATCAGCACCATCACGTCCGGACGCGAAGTGACGTGCGCGGTGTAGGTGTAGCGCACGCTCGGCGTGTCCTGCAGCGGCACCCACGAACGGGCGTGGATCTGCTGCGACTGGCTGAACATGAAGGGCAGCGACTTGCCCTCGGTCATCGACGGCTCCAGCCACTGCAGGCCGGAGGCGTTCGGCGAGGTCTTGTAGGTGATGCGGACTTCCGGGTTGCGGGCCGGGGTGTCGATGGTGAGCTTGCTGCCCAGCACCGGGTCGGCGGCGGCCAGCTTGAACGTCAGCGGCGCCCAGCCCCCCTTGCCGTCCGCGCCCTCGACCTTGTCGATGGTCAGGTCGCGGGTGTCGAGGGTCAGTGCCTTCGCGGCCTTGTCCTTCCACTCCAGGTCCAGCGTGGCGGTGCCGGCGAGGGTCTTGGCGTCGAAGTCGACCGCGAGGTCCAGCGCCAGGTTGGACACCGCGACCGCCTTGGGATCGGCGTAGGAATGTTCGTCGAGCGGCGCCACGGGGGCGGCAGGGGCCGCCGGCGCGGCCGCGGGGGCGGCAGCGGTGTCGGACTCGGATTGGCAGGCGGTCATCGACAGGGAAGCGAGCAGGGGCAGGGCCAGGAAAGAGGCGCGCATGGGCGGACAGGGGCGGACGGGGAAGCCGCCAGTGTACCCGCCCGCGCCGGGACAGGTTCCGCGAAACTGACTCGCCACCGACCGGCCTCCGCCGCGCGCAGGCCGGCGCTGGCCGCGATCCACCGTCGCGGCCGTTGTATCGACTTGCCGGTCACCCGGCGCGACAATGCCGCCGCCGCGCCGGGGGCGCACCGGCGACTTCCCAGACTTTCCATTCCGAGGCCATCGCTCGCCATGATCCGTTCCGTCCGTTCGTCCGTCCTGCTGCAGGCCAGCCTGCTCACCCTCGCCCTCGCCGCGGTGGTGGCGCCCGCCGCCAACGCCAAGAGCGCGCAGGACGAGCGCAAGGAGAAGGTCGCCCAGATCCCGACCTGCGCCAAGCCGCTGGGCACGATCTCGGTGCTCGAACCCGAAGACGCCACCGACTGGTGGACCGGCCAGCAGCTGCCGGCGCCGTCGAAGCTGATCAAGGTGTTCATCAGCAAGTCGCGCTGCTTCACCCTCGTCGACCGCGGTGCCGGCCTCGACGCCGCCCAGCGCGAGCGCGCCCTCGGCGCCAGCGGCGAACTGCGCGGCCGCTCCAACGTCGGCAAGGGCCAGATGAAGGCCGCCGACTACGTGATGGTCCCCGACCTGATCTCCGCCAACAGCAACGCCGGCGGCAACGCGATCGGCGGCCTGCTGGGCGGTCTGGTCGGCGGCCGCGCCGGCGCGGTGCTCGGCGGCGTGGACCTCAAGCGCAAGACCGCCGACGTGGTGCTGACCGTCACCGACGTGCGCTCGACCGAGCAGGTCGCGATGGCCGAAGGCAGCGCCAAGAAGACCGACCTCGGCTGGGGCGCCGGCGGCGGCCTGTTCGGCTACAGCGGCTTCGGTGCCGCGGGCGCCAGCGGCTACGCCAACACCGAGATCGGCCAGGTCATCACCCTCGCCTACCTGCAGGCCTACACCGACATCGTCGCCCAGCTCGGCGGCCTGCCGGCCAACGCCTCGGCCTCGAACGCCCAGCAGGCCGTGACCGTGACCAAGCCCGCGCGCCTGTTCACCACGCCCAAGGGCACCAAGGTCGTCCGCAGCCTCGACCCCGGCATGATGCTGTACCCCACCGGCAACAAGGAGGGGATGATGTGGGAAGTCGAGGACGAACTCGGCAACAAGGGCTGGGTCTCGTCGACGCTGATCGAGCTGTCGCGCTGATCCCGGTTTCACGCATCACGCACGAAAAAGGGCGCTTCGGCGCCCTTTTTCGTTGGCGGCTTCGGCAGAACGGCCTGACCCGCCTCCGGCGGTTGAACACCGGGCCGCTGCGCTGTTTCACCGTGAAGGCAGCCGCGAAAAACCCCCGTCATCCTCGCGCAAGCGAGGACCCATGCTTGATCACTGTCCACGGTTGGGTCCTCGCTTGCGCGAGGATGACGATGCATTTGGCTGTCGGCCACCAGGTGGTTTAACCATTAAACCGCCGCATGCCGCGGCTACAGCCGCGCCTTCACCAGATCCAGCAGCGCATCCGCGAGCACCGTCTTCGGCCCCGGACCCAGCGCGTGCGACGTCGCGGCGTCGATCACGGTGAGCGCGTTGTCGTCGCTCTCGAAGCCGCAGCCGGCCCGGCCGACCTGATTGGCGGCGATCATGTCGAGCTGCTTGCGCACCAGCTTGTCGCGGGCGTAGTGCTCGACGTCGTTGGTCTCGGCGGCGAAGCCCACCACCACCCGCGGCCGCTGCGCGTGCACGGCCACTTCGGCCAGCACGTCGGGCGTGCGCACCAGTTCGACGGTCAGGCCGTCGCCCGACTGCGCGGTCTTCTTGATCTTCTGCGGCGACACCACGCGCGGCGTGTAGTCGGCGATCGCGGCCGCGCCGATGTAGACGTCGGCCGGCAATGCGCCCAGCACCGCGTCGCGCATCTGCGCCGCCGAGCGCACGTCGATGCGGCGCGTGCCTTCCGGCGTGCACAGCGACACCGGCCCGGCCACCAGCGCCACCTCGGCGCCGCGGCGGGCGGCGGCGGCGGCGATCGCGAAGCCCATCTTGCCGCTGCTGCGGTTGCCGATGAACCGCACCGGGTCGAGGTCCTCGAACGTCGGCCCGGCGCTGACCACGACGCGCACGCCCGCGAGATCCTGTGCCACCGGCACGGCGTCGGCCTGCGCCAGCGCGGTGACGATGTCCGGCGGCTCGCGCAGGCGGCCCGGACCGAATTCGCCGCAGGCCTGGGCGCCGTCGTCGGGGCCGATCACCTGCACGCCGCGGCTGCGCAGCGTCGCCACGTTGGCCTGCGTCGCCGGATGCAGCCACATGCGGTTGTTCATCGCCGGCGCCACCGCGATCGGCGCGGTCGTCGCCAGGCACAGCGTGCTGACGAGGTCGTCGGCAAGGCCGTGCGCGAGTTTGGCGAGGATGTCGGCAGTGGCGGGCGCGACCACCACGCGGTCGGCCCAGCGCGCCAATTCGATGTGGCCCATCGCGGCCTCGGCGGCCTCGTCCCAGAGCGTGCCGCGCACCGGCACCCCGGACACCGCCTGCAGGCTGGCGGCACCGACGAAGCGCTGGGCGTTTTCGGTCATCGCGACCTGCACCTCGGCCCCGGCCTCGCGCAATCGTCGCACCAGTTCCACCGCCTTGTACGCGGCGATGCCGCCGCACACGCAGAGCAGGATGCGTCGACCGGTCAGCGCCATCGCGGGGTTTTCCTACGCCAGAACAGACCGACAGCTTACCCGATGCCGCGCCGGCACCCGACGGTGCGGCGCCGGCAGCGAGGCGACGCTGGTAGCCCGTTCACCGGAACCGCCCCATGCACATCCGCGACTGGCCCGAGACCGAGCGCCCCCGCGAAAAACTCCTGCACCGCGGCGCCGCGGTGCTGTCCGACGCAGAACTGCTGGCGCTGTTCCTCGGCTCGGGCGGGCGCGGCAGCGACGCCGTGGCCGACGCCCGCACCCTGCTCAACGACCACGGCCCGCTGCGCCGGCTGCTGGAGCGTTCGCCGCAAGAGCTGCTGAAACTGCCGGGACTCGGCCCGGCCCGCGTCTGCGCGATGATCGCCGCGCTCGAACTGGGCCATCGCCACCTCGCCGCCGGGCTGGAACGCGGCGACGCCCTCACCGACCCGCAGGCCGCAGGCCGCTACTTCGCCCAGCGCCTGCGCGACCTGCCGCACGAGGTGTTCGCGGCGCTGTTCCTCGACACCCGGCACCGTGCCCTCGGCTTCGAGGAACTGTTCCGCGGCACCGTCGACGGCGCCGAGGTCCACCCGCGCGAAGTCGTCCGCCGCGCCCTCGCCCGCAACGCCGCCGCGGTGATCGTCGGCCACAACCACCCCAGCGGCAACGGCGAGCCCAGCGCCGCCGACCGCGCCATCACCCTGCGCCTGAAACAGGCCCTGGCACTGGTCGAGATCCGCCTGCTCGACCACTTCGTCATCGGCGACGGCACCCCGGTGTCGCTGGCGGCGCGGGGGTGGGTGTGAGACCGCAAGAGGCCGCCGGTTTTCGCCCGTTGCCAGCCAATCTCCGCTTGCCCTCTTTGCTGTCATCCCGAGCGGAGCGAGGGACCTGCTTTCCATGGAAATGACGCAAGAAACCGAACGTTACTCCGTCTACATCCTCGCCAGCCGTTCCGGCGCGCTGTACATCGGCATCACCGGGGACCTGATGCGCCGGATCGCCGAGCACCGGGCGGGAACGGCCTCCGCACACACTCGGCGCTACCTGATTTACCGTCTCGTCCATGTCGAGACGACCGACGACGCGCATACCGCGATCGCGCGCGAGAAACAGCTCAAGGGATGGCGACGCGAGAAGAAAGTGGCGTTGATCCGGGAAAGCAACCCGGTCTGGGACGATCTGGCGGAGCCTTGGCTGGGGCCGTTGGGGCCAGGCTCCAAAGCAGGTCCCTCGCTGCGCTCGGGATGACAAGCCTTGGCATCCCGGCTTCATCGACAGATGGGCGGCACGACGCCTTCCAGGCCTCGGCTTCGCGAGCGCATTCCGATGTCATCCCGAGCGCAGCGAGGGACCTGCTTTCCGCCGGGCACGCCACCGCCGCACGGCAACGACGGAAGCGACCGGGAAACAACGGCTTGCCCCGCCGGGGACGGGCTACAATGCCCGATCCCCGCATCACCGCCGTTTCCGGCCGAATCCCCAGTGAAATCCCAGCTTCGCGCCCTGATCGAACAGGGCATCGCCAATCTCCGTGCGCAGGGCGCGGTGCCCGCCGATCTCGCCACTCCGGACTTCGTGGTCGAGCGGCCCAAGGACCGCAGCCACGGCGACTTCGCCACCAACGTCGCGATGACGCTCGCGAGGCCCGCACGCAGCAACCCGCGCGCGGTGGCGCAGGCGCTGATCGACGCCCTGCCCGCGAACGACGACATCGCCGCGGTGGAGATCGCCGGGCCGGGCTTCCTGAACTTCCGGCTGTCGCCGGCCGCGTGGCAGCGCCAGCTGCGCGCGGTGCACGCGAATGGCGCCGCCTACGGCCACAACGCCTCCGGCGGCGGCCGCACCGCGGGCGTGGAATACGTCTCCGCCAACCCGACCGGCCCGCTGCACGTCGGCCACGGCCGCGCGGCGGCGATCGGCGACTGCATCGCCCGCGTGCTCGACGCCAACGGCTGGAACGTGCGCCGCGAGTTCTACTACAACGACGCCGGCGTGCAGATCGAGAACCTCGCGAAGTCGACGCAGGCGCGCGCGCGCAGCCTGAAGCCCGGCGCCGACGGCTGGTCCGACGACTTCTACCAGGGCGACTACATCGCCGACGTGGCGAAGGCCTATCTCGACGGCGCGTCCGTCGAGGTCGACGGCCAGATCATCACCGGCGCGCGCGATCCGGACGACTACGACGCCATCCGCCGCTTCGCCGTCGCCTACCTGCGCCGCGAGCAGAACCTCGACCTCGCGGCGTTCGGCGTGTCGTTCGACGTGTACTACCTCGAATCGTCGCTGTACGCCGACGGCAAGGTGGAAGAGACCGTGCGCGAGCTGATCGCGCATGGCCACACCTACGAGGAAGGCGGCGCGCTCTGGCTGCGCACCACCGACTTCGGCGACGACAAGGACCGCGTGATGCGCAAGTCCGACGGCACGTACACCTATTTCGTGCCGGACGTGGCCTACCACCTGACGAAGTGGCAGCGCGGCTACGAGCGTGCGATCACCGAGCTCGGCGCCGACCACCACGGCTCGCTGATGCGCGTGAAGGCCGGCCTGCAGGCGCTGGACTGCGGCATTCCCGCCGGTTACCCGGACTACGTGCTGCACCAGATGGTCACGGTGATGCGCGGCGGCGAGGAGGTGAAGATCTCCAAGCGCGCCGGCAGCTACGTGACGCTGCGCGACCTGATCGACGAGACCGGCGCCGACGCCGTGCGCTGGTTCCTGATCGCGCGCAAGCCGGATTCGCAGCTGGTGTTCGACATCGACCTCGCGCGTTCGCAGACGCTCGACAATCCGGTGTACTACGTGCAGCTCTCGCACGCCCGCATCTGCGGTCTGCTGCGCCAGCTGGACGAGCGCGGCCTCGCGTTCGACCTCGGCGCCGGCCTCGCCCAGCCGATCGACCTTGCCGACGCGCCGCTGCGCGACCTGCTGATCGACCTCTCGCGCTTCCCCGAGATCGTGGAAGTCGCCGGCCGCGACCTGGAGCCGCACCTGATCGCCGGCTACCTGGTCGAACTGGCGCAGGCGTTCCAGTCGTACTACAACGACCACCAGTTCCTGGTCGACGAGGCCGACGTGCGCAACGCGCGCATGGCACTGGCGCTGGCCGTGCGGCAGGTGCTGGCGAACGGCCTCGCACTGCTGGGCGTGCGCGCCCCGGAGAAGATGTGATGGCGGCCAAGCGCGGCAAGTCGCAGGCGAGGCGCAACAACGGCGGGGGTGGCGGTGGCGGCGGCATGCCCGGTTGGGCGTGGCTGGTGATCGGCCTCGCGCTCGGCGTGGGCGTGCTCCTGCTGAAGCCGGACCTGTTCAAGGGCGGCGCGGAGGGCTTCTTCCGCGCGACGCCGAAGACCGACGCGCCCGAGGCCGTCGCGACGAAGGACGACGACGCGCCCATCGTGTCCGAAGGCGCCGAGCCGCAGGCCGGTACGCCCAGACCGGCGCCGGCTCACGACGCGCCGAAGGACCCGGAGTACGACTTCTACACGATGCTGCCGGGCAACGAGACGCCACTGACCGACCGCGAGCTGGCCGAGCGCACCCGCGCCGAGGCCGCCGACCGCCCGCAGACGCCTCCGCCGCCGAAGCCCGCGGCCGATCCGGGCACCGCTCCCGACGCGGCCGACACCACCACGCCACCGCCGGCGATCGACACCCCGGCCACCGGCCCGGTCGCGCAGACGCCGGCGAAGCCGCCGAAGCCCGCGGCGGGCACCGCGCCGGCCGCCATCGACGCGCCCGCCGACAGCCCGCGCAACGACGCCCGCTACCTGCTGCAGGCCGGCGCCTTCGCGGCCTCAGGCGACGCCGAGGCGCTGAAGGCGAAGATCGCCTTCCTCGGCCTGAGCGCGCGGGTCGAATCCGGTCAGGCCGACGGCAAGACGGTCTACCGCGTGCGCATGGGCCCCTACGGCACCGCCACCGAACTGACCGAAGCCAAGCGCAAGCTGTCCGCCGGCGGCCTGCCGGCGATGGCAATCAAAGTCAAGTGACCAAGGTGAAGTGACGGACCCGCGGCCTGCCTTCCGGAGCCGGCCATGACCCTGTCCACGCTGTTTTACGTCCTCGTTGTCCTCTGGCCCGCCAGCGAAGCCTGGATCGGTGCCCGCCACCGCGCCGGCGGCGGCGACGCCACCCGCGATCGCGGCACCCTGCGCCTGCTGCTGGTGGTGATCTACGCCAGCGTCGCGCTGGCGGTGTGGCTGTCGATCCGCGGCGTCTGGCCGTTCCCGCCGACGCTGCGCGCACCGCTGTTCTTCGGCGGCTGCGCGGCGATGGCGCTGGGCATCGCATTGCGGCTGTGGTCGGTGCGCACGCTGGCGCACTTCTTCACCATCCAGGTCGCGATCCGCGACGGCCACCGGCTGATCCGCACCGGCCCGTACCGGGTGCTGCGGCATCCGTCGTACACCGGCTCGCTGATGACCTTCCTCGGCTTCGGCTGCGCACTGGGCAGCGGCGCCGCGCTGCTGGCGGTCGGCGTGCCGGTGACGCTGGCGTTCCTGCGCCGCATCCGCGTGGAGGAGCGCGTGCTGGCCGACGCCTTCCCCGCCGACTATCCCGACTACGCCCGCACGACGTGGCGACTCCTGCCCTTCGTCTGGTGACCGGCGCCCGCGCCGCGAGCACGGACGCCAGCGCATACAATTCCGGCATGAACACCATCCTCATCACCGGCGCCACGTCCGGGTTCGGCCGCGCGGCCGTCGAACGCTTCCACGGCGCCGGCTGGCGCGTGATCGCCACCGGCCGCCGCGCCGAACGCCTCGACGCCCTCGCCGACGCGCTCGGCCGCGAGCGCCTGCACACCGCCGCGTTCGACATCCGGGACGAGGCCGCGATGCGCGCCGCGCTGGACGCGCTGCCCGACGACTTCCGCGACATCGACGTGCTGGTCAACAACGCCGGCCTCGCGCTGGGTACCGCGCCGGCGCAGCGCGCGGACCTCGCGCAGTGGAAGCAGATGATCGACACCAACGTCACCGCGCTGGCGACGCTGACCCACGCGCTGCTGCCGACGCTGATCGAACGCAAGGGCGCGATCCTCAACGTCAGCTCGGTCGCGGCGACGTATCCGTACCCCGGCGGCAATGTCTACGGCGGCACCAAGGCGTTCGTCGCCCAGTTCTCGCTAGGCCTGCGCAGCGACCTGCACGGCACCGGCGTGCGCGTGACCAGCATCGAACCGGGCATGGCCGAAACCGAATTCACCCTCGTCCGCACCCGCGGCGACCAGGCCGCCTCGGACACGCTCTACCAGGGCGCCGACCCGATCCGCCCCGAGGACATCGCCGACACGCTGTTCTGGATCGCCACCCTGCCCCCGCACCTCAACATCAACCGCCTCGAAGTGATGCCGGTGCGGCAGTCGTTCGCGGGGTTCCAGGTGGCGCGGGAGGGCTGAGCGCACGCGCGACGCATCCGATGCCGCTCACGGAGCTCGCCCTGCATCTGTGCGCTCCGCTCTGGGCGATCGGCCACCTGGCCCAGGTCGTGTTCCTGATGCGCGTCGGCGTGAAGGCGGGCCCGCCGCTGGCGGAACGCGAGGAGACCCTGCTCGGCGTCACGCTGTTCGCCTCGCTGCCGTCCATGCTTGGCCTTCCGCTCGCCTTCGCGGCGGGACCGGTGGTGGCGCTCCTGGCGATGCCCCTGCTGGCGATCGGCGGGCTCGTGACGCTGGCGTGCGCGCTGGTGCCGCCGCCGCGCGGCCAGTCGCGGGATGCGTGGGCCAGCCGGCTCTGCGCCGTAGCGCCGCCGTGGGCCGCACTGTATGTCCTCTTCCGGATTCTGATGAGCGTCTGATCCGCGCGCATCGGCACGGACGTATTCGCGATCAGCGCTTGCCCGACGGCCGGATCACCCGCGTCTCGCCGGCCAGGCATTCGGCGATCACGCGGTCGACCCACGGTTTGTCGACGAGATACGTGCTGCCGTGGATGTCGTCCGGCGTCGGCACGACGTCGGTGTCGAGGTCGATGCGCGCCTTGGTGCGATACCAGCCGAGTGCGGCATCGTCGATCTGCAGGTCGGCGTCGGTGCACGTCGCCGGCCAGTCGATCAGCAGGATCGCGTGCTGCTGCGGCCAGTAGACGCGCAGGAACGCGCCGCTGTCGTGCTCTTCCACCGGCCCGAGGTGCAGGCGCTGCGGCGTGCGCGGATGGACGTCGGCGACGATCGCGCGCAGCAGCGCATCGACACAGCGGAAGCCGGGACGGTGGCTCGGCGCGACAGCAGCGGTCGGCGCGAGATCGGCGGCGGTGCACGCAAACGTGCATGTCGAAAACACGATCGCGAGCACGGCGACAAAGGGCGTGCGGCGCTTCATGCGTGACCTCCGGGCAGCGACGCGGACGCGGCCGCGTCGAAGGACGGCTTCGCCGAAGCACGCCGCAGCAAACGATCCCGCAGCCGCAGTCCCGGCCGTTCCACCGCGTAGTGCAGCACCGCGGCGGCGAGCAGCGAGGCGATGCCGTACGCGAGGAAGGCGACGACGCCCCGACCTTCCAGCGCTTCGCCCCATTGCCACTCGACGAGGCCGTACACCGGCTTGTGGATGAGGTAGAGGCTGTAGGACACGGCCGCGAGCCAGCCGGCGCCGGGCACCGCGCGGCGGCCGAGCCAGCTGCCCGGCTGCGCGGCGGCGAACACCAGCATCGCGAGCGCGACGGACAGCACCGGCCAGCCGACGCTGTTGCCGAGCAGGCCGGTGCGTTCGCGGAAGAGCCAGAAGCTCAAGGCCAGCGTCGCCAGCCCGACAAGAAGGACGAGGTTCGCACGCGTCGCCATGCGCGCCCACTGCGCGGGCCGCCACGTCTTCCACACCGCCAGCGCGACGCCGGCGAGCAGGCCGTCGAGGCGGTTCCACGTCGGGTAGTAAATGTCTTCGACGAACCAGTTGCGGTCACCGCCGAGCGCACTGTCGTGCAGCCAGGTCGCCGTGCGCAGCGCGATGTCGCCCAGCACCAGCGCGACGAGGAAGGCGATCACCGCATTCCGCGAACCACGCCGCGCAAACGCGACCGCCAGCAGCGGGAACAGCAGGTAGAAATGTTCCTCGACGCACAGCGACCACGCATGCGAGAACGCGGCGTTGTGGCTGTAGTCGATCGAGAGGTTCACGAAGAAGCCGGCGAACTTCCACCACGGTTCCATGCCCGGCGCTTCGCGGAAATCGGGCCACAGCAGGTAGAGCGCGAGCACCGCCCAGTACGCAGGCAGGATGCGGAACGCGCGCCGCAGCCAGAAGTCGCGGAACGACACGCCCTCGCCGCGCGCCAGCGGCGCCAGCACCTGCTGGCCGATCAAAAAGCCGCTGAGCACGAAGAACAGGTCGACGCCCATCCAGCCGTAGCGCGACAGCCACGACCAGTGCTCGCCGAGGCCGCCGACGAGGAACGAATGGAACAGCATCGTCCAGACCACGGCGATGGCGCGGAGCAGGTCCAGGCCGGGTTGGCGCATGCGGGGCGTTCCTCGTGCGGACGCACCCGCCGCGGATTCGCGACGCACCGATGCGCGTGACGCGCCAGTCTACGGCGGCGCCACGCGACCGGGCGCCGCGTGACATGCGTTACGTCAGCGGTTCGTCGCTGAGGTACGTGTACGCGGTGAGACCGTTCTCCAGCGCCTCGTTGAGCCGCGCGGCCTCGCTCTTGCTCAGGTCGACGGCGCCGACCTTGGCCTTGTAGATGCGGCGCAGGTCGTCGAGCTTGTAGCCGACGTAGTCCAGCATCACGTCGACGGTGTCGCCGCGACGCTGCTGGGCGATGCGGAAGCCGTCGCCGTCGACCTTCACCTCGATCGCGTCGGTGTCGCCGAACAGATTGTGGATGTCGCCGAGGATTTCCTGGTACGCGCCGACGAGGAAGAAGCCGATGCGGTAGCGCTCGCCGGGACGCGGCGCGTGCAGCGGCAGCGAGCTGTCCAGGTCCTCGTTCTCGACATAGGTGTCGATCTTGCCGTCGGAGTCGCAGGTGAGGTCGGCGATCACGCCGCGGCGCTCGGGGCGCTCGTCGAGGCGTTCGATCGGCATGATCGGGAACACCTGGTCGATCGCCCACACGTCGGGCATGGACTCGAACAGGCTGAAGTTGACGAAGTACTTGTCGACGAGGCGTTCGTTGAGTTCGTCCAGCAGGTCGCGGTGGCTCTTCTCGTCGTAGGTCAGGCGCGCGCGCACGGCGTGGGCGATGGCGTAGAACAGGTCGTCCAGCCGCGCACGGGCGACGAGGTCGATCTGGCCGAGTGCGTAGAGCGACAGGCCTTCGCTGTGGTGGTGCTGCGCCTCGTGGAACAGTTCGACGGCCGGGCGACGATCGAGTTCGTCGTGGATCTCGCGCAGGTGACGGATCACCGCGGCCTCGTCGTCGTGCGCGGGCGGCACGCGGCCTTCCGGCGCGCGCTCCACTTCGGAGACGTTGGTGACCAGCACCGCGTGGTGCGCGGTCATCGCGCGGCCGCACTCGGTGACGATGCGCGGCGGCGCGATGCCGTTGGCGGCGCAGGCTTCGGCCAACGGCTGCACGATGCTGGACGCGTACTGGGCGACGCCGTAGTTCACCGAGCAGTAACTGCGCGAACGCGTGCCTTCGTAGTCGATGCCGAGGCCGCCGCCGACGTCGACGTGGCTGATCGACGCGCCCAGCTTCGACAGCTCGACGAAATAGCGCACGGCCTCGCGCATGCCGTTGGCGATGTCGCGGACGTTGCTGATCTGCGAGCCCATGTGGAAATGCAGCAGGCCGAGGCAGTCGCCCATGCCGCTGTCGCGCAGCGACTTCCACAGGTCCAGCACCTGCCGCGGCGAGAGCCCGAACTTGGCCTTGTCGCCGCCGCTGTTCTGCCACTTGCCGGCGCCCAGCGACGCCAGCCGCATGCGCACGCCGAGGCCGGGCTTCACGCCCAGCGCCTTCGCCTCTTCCATCACCAGCGGCAGCTCGGACGGTTTCTCGACCACGATGAAGGTCTGCAGGCCCAGCTTGCGGCCGATCAGCGCCAGCCGGATGTACTCACGGTCCTTGTAGCCGTTGCAGACGATCAGGCCGCCCGGGCGCGACAGCGCCAGCACGGCCATCAACTCGGGCTTGCTGCCGGCCTCCAGGCCGAAGCCTTCGCCCGCGTGCGAGGCCAGCGTGCCGGCGACGCCTGCGTGCTGGTTGACCTTGATCGGATACACAGCGGTGTAGCCGCCGGCGTAGTCCCACTCCTGCTGCGCCTGCGCGAACGCGGCCTGCAGTTTGCCCAGGCGGTCACCGAGGATCTGCGGGAACCGCACCAGCAACGGCAGCTTGGCGCCGGACGCCTGCGCGGCGTCCACCACCTCGGCCAGCGCCACGGTGCCGCCCGCGGTGCCCTGCGGGCGCACGACGATGCGGCCGGCGGCGTCGACGTCGAAATACCCTTCGGCCCAGTGCGGAATCGAATAGGTCTTGCGGGCGTGGTCGATCGACCAGGCGGTCATGGGCAGCGGTCCGGGACGGCGGTGGGGACGCGCATTGTAGAGCCTGCACCGTGCCCGACACGGGGGCGGGCCTTGGCCCGCCGTGGGGATCGTGACCCTCCCCGGCCGCCCCTCGTCGTTCAGCCAGCACCCCAGCCCCGCCGACCCGCTCCGGTACAATGCCGCCCCCGTCGACAACCCCGGACCCGCCGCGATGACCGAGACTGCCTGGCACTACGAGCGCTTCGAGCCCACCGGCTCGGCCATCGGCTACCGCATCACGCGCAAGCTGGACGAAGTGCAGTCGCCGTTCCAGAAGATCGAGATCTACGAGAGCACCGACTGGGGCAACCTGATGCTCATCGACGGCGCGATGATGCTGACGACGAAGGACAACTTCCTCTACCACGAGATGATGTCGCATCCGGCGCTGTTCACCCATGCGGCGCCGAAGCACGTCGTGATCATCGGCGGCGGCGATTGCGGCACGCTGCGCGAGGTTCTGAAGCACCCGGGCGTGGTCGAAGCCGTGCAGTGCGACATCGACGAGCAGGTCACGCGCATGGCCGAGAAGTGGTTCCCGGAACTGTGCGATTCCAACGCCGATCCGCGCACCTCGCTGCTGTTCGACGACGGCATCGCCTACATGGCGAACCGCGCGCCGGGCAGCGTCGACATCATCATCGTCGACTCCACGGATCCGGTCGGCCCGGCCGAAGGCCTGTTCAACAAGGCCTTCTACGAAAGCTGCTTCCGCGCGCTGAAGGACGACGGCATCCTGGTGCAGCAGTCGGAATCGCCGCTGGTGCAGCTGGACCTGATCCGCGAGATGCGCGGCGAGATGGGCAAGGCCGGCTTCCGCACCTTCGCGACCCTGCCGTTCCCGCAGCCGTGCTATCCGACCGGCTGGTGGAGCTGCACGCTGGCGCGCAAGGGCGAGGGCTTCGGCTTCCGCGAGGGCGACGCCGACGCGCGCGGTTTCGCGACGAAGTACTACAGCGCCGGCATCCACCGCGGCGCGCTGTCGACGCCGCCGTTCGTCGCCGCCGCGCTGGACGCGTAAGCTCCCCCGACCCGCCCGCAGGACTCCGCCATGCCCGACGCCGCGCCCGACGCCCCGCAGACCGCCGCCGGGCGGGCGCCGCTGCCGCCGGGCTTCCTGCTGCGCCACGGTGCGATCCCGCTGGCGGTGTTCGCGATCGCGATCGCCGTCATCCACTGGCTGGACATCGACTGGCGGCTGGCGACGCACCTGTACGCGCTGGAAGGCGGCACATGGGCGCTGCGCAAGGCGTTCCTCACCGAGAACCTGATCCACAAGGCCGGCCACGACCTCAGCATCGCGGCCTGGCTGGGCGTGCTGATCGCCTGGGGACTGAGCTTCCGCCGCCCCCGCCTGCGCCCTTGGCGCCGGCCGCTGGGCTACCTGCTGCTGGCGGTGCTGGCCTCGACCCTCTCGGTGTCCGCGCTCAAGGCGAAGTCGAACATGGACTGCCCGTGGGACGTGCGCGGCCTGGGCGGCGACCGGCCACACCTCACGCTGTACGACGCCCGCCCCCACGACCTGCCGCGCGGCCGCTGCTTCCCGGCCGGCCACGCCAGCGGCGGCTACGCGTGGATGGCGCTGTACTTCGCGTGCCTGATGATCCGCCCGCGCTGGCGCTGGCGCGGACTGGCGGCCGGGCTCGGCGTCGGCCTGACCTTCGGCATCGCCCAGCAGCTGCGCGGCGCGCATTTCCTGTCGCACGACCTGTGGACGGCGACGATCTGCTGGACCGTCGCCCTGCTGGTCTACCTGTGGCTGCGGCCGAAGACGGCACCCGCCCCGGCCTGACCCCCATCCCGCTGACGGCCGGGCACGTTGTACCATCGGCGGGACGCCGCCCTCCGTCGCCACCGTGGCCGCACCCGCAGGACGCCTCAACCTCGATCGTCTCAACCTCGCGCTGATCCTCGCGTCGGCGCTGCTGGCGGTGCGCTGGCCGTTCGAGACCCTGCTGCTGGCCTACGCCGTGCTCGGGCCGCTGCACTACCTCACTGAAATCTCCTGGCTGCACGATCGCCGCTACTTCCTGCCGAGGAAGCACGACGTGTGGCCGCTGCTGCTCGGCGGCACGGCGCTGATCCTCGCCGTCGCCACGGTCGCCGCCGCGCGCAAGACCCCGCTGCGGCTGGCGATCGAGCACGGCGCACTGTTCGCCCTGTTCGGGTTCGCGCTGGTAATGGTGCTCACCCCGCGCTGGCGCATGCGCCTGCTCGCGCTGCTGGTGCTGGTGCCGGCCTGCGCCCTGCTGGCGCGCGTGGACGGGGTCGCCACCTCGCTGGCCGGCTACCTGCCGACCGTCATTCACGTCTACGTCTTCACCGGCCTGTTCATGCTGGTCGGCACGCTGCGCCGCCCCAGCCGCGACAGCCGCGCCGCGATGGCCGCCTACGTGCTGTGCCCGCTGCTGTGCTGGTGGGCGCCGCTGGCGTGGAGCGCGCCGGCATCGACGTGGGCCGGGAACGCCTTCACCGGCACGCTGTCGAGCATCAGCCGCCTGATCCTCGGCGACGCCGGGCACGCACTCGACGGCACCGCGCTGCTGACCGACCCGACCGCCATCCTCGTCGCCCGCGTGCTGGCGCTGGCGTACCTGTACCACTACCTCAACTGGTTCTCGAAGGTCGAGGTCATCGGCTGGGCACGGATGTCGCCGCTGCGCGGCGTACTCATCGGCGCAGTGTGGATCGGCGCCAGCGCGCTGTACTTCCGCGACTACCTGCTCGGCTTCACCGTGCTGCTGCTGCTCAGCTTCCTGCACGTGGTGCTGGAGTTCCCGCTGAACCACCGCTCGTTCCGCGAACTCGGCGAACGCCTGTTCTCCGGCGGCGACACACGCACGCCGGGCTGACGCAGCGGCTCAGAGCGCGTCCGCGTCCATCTCGCCGGTGCGGATGCGCACCGCGCGTTCCAGATCCCACACGAAGATCTTGCCGTCGCCGATCTTGCCGGTGCCGGCGGCCTGCAGGATCGCCTCCACCACCGCGTCGACGCGGTCGTCGGTAACCGCGACCTCCAGCTTGATCTTCGGCAGGAAGTCGACCACGTACTCGGCGCCGCGGTACAGCTCGGTGTGCCCCTTCTGGCGGCCGAAGCCCTTGACCTCGGTCGCGGTGATGCCGGCGACGCCGGCCTCGGCCAGGGCTTCGCGGACGTCGTCGAGTTTGAACGGCTTGATGATGGCCATCACCATCTTCATGGCGGAGCTCCTGCGGGCATGGGCGGACCGCCGCCGAGGATACCTGCGGCGTCGGGCTTTTCCGACCCCTCGACGCGGCGAAGTCCGATGGTGGCGCCGCGGCGCGGACGGGATGCTGGCACCCACGCTACAATCCACGGGACATGCCCATGATCGACCTCCGCCAGATCGACGACCTCGCCCGCCGCCTCGGCACGCTGGTGCCCCCGGCCCTGCGCGAGGGCCGCGAGGAGATGCAGGAGAACTTCAAGGCCGCGCTGCAGGCGGGGCTGGCGAAGCTCGACCTCGTCACCCGCGAGGAATTCGACGTGCAGCGCGCGGTGCTCGCCCGCACCCGCGGCCAGCTCGACGAACTGCGCACCCTGGTCGACCGGCTCGAAGCCGAACTCGCCGCCCGCGACGCCCAGCCGCCCCGCGACTGAGGGCCGCCGCCATGACCCTTGCGCTCGTGCACACCCGTGCACGCGCCGGCGTGCGCGCGCCGGCCGTCAACGTCGAAGTCTTCCTCGCCGGCGGGCTGCCGCGCATGTCCATCGTCGGCCTGCCCGAGGCCGCGGTCCGCGAGGCCAAGGACCGCGTCCGCGCCGCCATCCAGTGCGCGCAGTACGACTTCCCGGCCCGCGTCATCACCGTCAACCTCGCGCCGGCCGACCTCCCCAAGGACGGCGGCCGCTTCGACCTGCCGATCGCGCTGGGCATCCTCGCGGCCGGCGGCCAGATCCCGCTGGAATCACTGCGCGACTGCGAATTCCTCGGCGAACTCGGCCTGACCGGCGAGCTGCGGCCGGTCGACGGCGTGCTGCCGGCGGCGCTCGCGGCCGCGGCGGCCGGCCGGAAGCTGATCGTCCCCGCCGGCAACGGCGCCGAGGCCGCGCTCGCGGCCGGTGTCGAAGCCTTCACCGCACGCACGCTGCTGGAGGTCTGCGGCCATCTGTGCGGGCATCGCGCACTGCCGACGGCGGTCGCGCCCGAAAGCCACTTCGACCACGGCCCGGACCTGCGCGACGTCCGCGGCCAGACCCGCGCGCGACGGGCGCTGGAGATCGCCGCGGCCGGCGGCCACCACCTGCTGCTGGTCGGCCCGCCCGGCTGCGGCAAGACCCTGCTGGCCTCGCGCCTGCCCGGTCTGCTGCCCGACGCCTCCGACGCCGACGCGCTGGAGACCGCCGCCATCGCGTCGATCAGCGGTCGCGGCCTCGACCCGACCCGCTGGCGTATGCGGCCTTTCCGGTCGCCGCACCACACGGCCAGTGCGGTCGCGCTGGTCGGCGGCGGCACGGAGCCGCGCCCGGGCGAAATCTCGCTCGCGCACAACGGCGTGCTATTCCTCGACGAACTGCCGGAGTGGGATCGCCGCGCCCTCGAAGTGCTGCGCGAACCGCTGGAATCCGGCGTCGTCACGATTTCGCGCGCGGCGCGGCAGAGCGAATTCCCCGCACGCTTCCAGCTCGTCGCCGCGATGAACCCCTGCCCCTGCGGCTGGGCCGGCGATCCGTCGGGGCGGTGCCGCTGCCATCCCGAAGCGATCGCGCGCTATCGCGGCAAGATCTCCGGGCCGCTGCTCGAACGCATCGACCTGCATCTCGACGTGCCGCGCCTGCCGCCCGCGGAACTGCGCCCCGACGCACCGCCCGGCGAATCCAGCGCTACCGTCCGCGGTCGCGTGGTGCGCGCCCGCGAGGCGCAGTTGCGACGCACGGGCCGGCTCAACGCCCGCCTCGACCAGTCGCAGACGAACGCGGTGTGCCGGCTTGCCCCCGACGATCAGGCGATGCTGGAGAACGCAATCGATCTGCTGCAACTCTCGGCGCGATCGATGCACCGCATCTTGCGCGTCGCCCGGACGATTGCCGATCTTGCGGGCAGTGCAGACATCCTCGGTCCGCATGTGGCGGAGGCGATTGGTTATCGGCGTGGGGAGCGGGCGGTGGCGGCGCGAGCGACGTGACTTCATCGGGCGACCTTCAGCTGATCATCGCAACCCAAGAAAGGCCACACTGACCCCAGTTTTCGTGCAACACGAGGAACCGCGTGCCGCCGAGCAACACGCGGCCATTCGCGATTACGCAAGGTTGAACGCCATCGCTGCGTAGCTGTTCGCTCCATCACTCGACTTCGCTGTCAACTCTGCGATCTGCTCATCTATAGCAGCCAATGCTGCCACACGCTCTGTACGAAGCTGGTTAAGCTGAGCCTCCATGTCGACCGGTTTCCCCGCCCCATCCTCAAATTTTGGTGCCTCCGCTCCTTGCTGCTTTATTGCCGTTATGGAAGCCTCCAAGAATGCAATGGCACTTGTGAACTCTTTGTCTACGGTAGCGCGTTCGATAAGAAGCTGTCCAACAAAGCACTCATTCAACTTCAGCGTAGCTTCGGACAAGTCTGCTTGAAGCTTTTCTGCGAATTCTTTTGCCTTTTTCTCCAACGCTGCAGACTTCTCCTTTCTTTCTTCGTCGTAGACAGGCGCTCCGCCCACATGGACCTCCTTAAGCTTGAATCTTGGTACATCAAATTTCCAAATCACTTCACTTCGCGAGAACTCGGGATAATAGACGTCTATCGTGGTGTCGTCCCAAGTAATTTCTGGCACATCGAACTTTATTACTTTGCGACCCTTCGAGAACACAGGGACTTTGGTTACGATATCCGCTTTTCTACATTTCAATTTGTTGCACTTGATATACGATCCAATGACCTTGTTTTCCATTCTTATCTCAGGCACGTCAAAGCTGATGTCGACTCGCTTCGTCTTGGTCTGGGGAAGGTGAAACCTCCACTCACGCTTGCTCATGGTCACTTTCGGCACATGGAAGCGCACATCAACCGTTTCCCATTCGACCTCGAACTTCAACGAGAAGTCGTCCGACTCAGCCAACTCCTTGCCTTCCTCTTCAAACTTTCCCCCCTCCTTCTCCGCACGCGCCTGCAACGCTTCCAACGCGTCCATAGGACCCTTGCATTGAAACTCTGTGATCGGTTCATCTTGGCTATCCAAGGCCAAGTCCTGATTATCTAATGCGCCGTTCATTTCTGAGCTCCGTTCATGCGTCACCTTGACGCTCGATGCATAACGCTGGCTAAGAAAGTTTTCGGCCATAGCTTGGTCCGCGCTTATGCCTATTTGAGACAAGTGGAACCCGAGTTCCGAAGTACGCACAAAGACACCCACTTTCGTTATGCAGCGACGTCCCCCCGCTTTGAGTAGCGGGCCGATCTAGAGTCCGTGGTTACTGTATCCGACCTTTGATGTGTTC
>NZ_JBQUZW010000012.1:0-196859 GCF_056313665.1 Lysobacter sp. DMC104
AACACCGCCTCGATACCGGCGGCATCCATCGGGCCCGGGATCCACTTCTCCAGCAACTCGGCCGGAATGTCGAGGGGCGCCCCGGTCACTGCGGGTCTCTTCTTGCGTGGCATACGACCTCCTCTGGGTCATGGTATGCCCCGACACACAAAATTCCTGACACCCTCGCAACGTTGGCGAAAAAAGCGGCACGCGCGCCCCTCTGACGCGCACGCGCGACCGTCCGCGGGTCGACGTTGCACCCAAATGGGGCATGCATGGCGAACGTAGGGTGGCGGCGTGTGTGCGCAGCGGACGGGACACGCCTGCGCGCATCGCGTCGGCGGTGAGATGATCCGTGCTCGCTTCGCCCGCGGACCCGCCATGCCCCTCACGCTCGACCACCTGCGCCGCCATGCGGTGGCGCGCACGCTGTTCAGGCCGACGACGCTGATGCGGGCGATCGAGCGGCTGGGGTTCGTGCAGGCGGATCCGATCCGGGCGCCGGCGCGGGCGCAAGACCTCACGCTGCGGCATCGGGTGAAGGACTACCGGGCCGGCGATCTGGAGCATCGTTATCCGACGCTGCCGGTCGAGGAAGACTTCTTCGTCAACTACGGCTTCCTGCCACGCGCGCATCACGCGCTGATGCATCCGCGCACCGGGCGGACGGCGTGGACGCCCGCGCGGCGCAAACAGGCGCAAGCGGTGCTGGATTTCATCGCCGAACGCGGCACCGCGCATCCGCGCGAGGTCGACGCGCATTTCGCGCACGGCAAGGTGACGAACTGGTTCGGCGGGTCGTCCAACGCCAGCACGCAGCTGCTGGACGCGATGCACCATCGCGGCCTGCTGCGCGTGGCGCGGCGCGACGGCGGCACGCGCGTGTATGCGCCGCGCGAGGGCGACGCCGCCCCCGTCGACAGCAACGACGCGGACGCGCGCATGGACGCGCTGGTCGACGTGATCGTGGGCAAGTACGCGCCGCTGCCGGCGGCGAGCCTGGCGCAACTGGTGCGTTTCCTCGGCGGCGGCGTGCCGCAGTGGGAGGCACGACGCGCGTCGGCACTCGCACGCGCGAAGCAGCGGCTCGGCACGGCGCGCAGCGATGGTGTCGACTGGTACTGGCCGGCGGACGAAAGTCCGTCGTCGAAACGCTGGGCACCCGACGACGCGGTGCGGCTGCTCACGCCGTTCGATCCGATCGTGTGGGACCGCCGACGTTTCGAGCTGCTGTGGGGCTGGACGTATCGCTTCGAGGCCTACACGCCCGCGCCGAAGCGGAAACTCGGCTACTACGCGCTGCCACTGCTGTGGCACGACCGCGTGATCGGCTGGGGCAACCTCTCGCTGCGCGACGGCGCGCTGGCGAGCGAGTTCGGCTACGTCGCCGGCAAGGCCCCGCGCGATGCCGCGTTCAAGGCCGGGCTGGAGGCGGAACTGGCGCGGATGCAGGCGTTCCTGGTGCCGGCATCGCGCACCTGACGCATCAATCGGACGGCGCCTGCATCTGCTGTTCGAGCGTGGTGACGAGGAATTCGGCGGGCCGCATCAGGGCCACCCGTGCGGTCAGGCGCATGCAGCCGTCGAGGATGTCCTGTGCGGTCATCGTGGTGCCCAGTCCGGTCGACACCGCGAAGGCATCGGACGGCGTGGTGCCCACCAGCCCGCCCTGCCGCCACAGCTCGGTCAGGAACGCGCTGGCCTGCATGTTCACGAACGACCACGTGTTGGCGTCGTTCGGCATGAACACGCAGGCGCGCATGATGTCGCGCAACGTCGCGTTGATGTAGTCCATGGTGCGGCGCGCGGGGACGTAGCGCCAATCCTGGCTGTTGCCGTCCAGCGTGCGTGCGCCCCAGACCAGGATGCCGCGACCGGTGAACGCGCGGATGGCGTTGATCGATTTCCCGGTGACCGCATCGACGTTGAGGCCCACCTGCTGCGTGTCGTTCAACCGGATCGGCAAGTCGGTCACACCGACGATGCCGACGTTGGCGGGCGCGACCCACACGCCTTGGGTGTTGTCGTTGTTGGCATACACGCCTGCCATCGCGCCGCTGGCAGGCACCGTGCCCGCGGCGGTCTGCACGACCTGCATGATCTGCACGTACGTGCGGCTGGCGGCGAGCAGTTGCTGCTGCAGGGCCGGACGCTCGGCCGGCGTGGCGGTGCCGATCGAGGCGAGGATCGACGCGACGGCCGGATCGGGGCCGTCGCCAAGTTCGAGCAGCGCGGCGAGGCGTCTGGTGTCGCCGCCGAACAGATGCGTGAAGTCGATCAGGTCGTCGAGCACGCCGTTCGTGACGATGAAGGGGTAGTAGCACGCGCCGCGATCGAGCCCGACGGTGCCGGTCGCCTGCCGGAACGCGGCGATGTCCTGCGCGTAGCCATCGGCGGTCGGGTGGTCGCCGTTGATCACGTCGAGCAGGCACAGGACCGTGCCCAGCGTGTCGGCCTGCGCCAGCATGGCCTGCATCAGCACGGCGTTGTCCTGCGGCGACAGCAGCGTGGCATCGGGGCAGACGTACAGCGTCGGCTCGGTCTGGTCGCGCAGTGCGTCCAGTGCCTGCAACAGCGCGGCGAGCGACAGGTTCGGATTGACCGGTGGCGTCGACGCACTCTCGACCGGCTGCCCCGTGGGCGCGCCGCAGAGGCCGGCGGAGACGATCCACGCATCGCCGCCACCGTTGGCGTAGAACAGCGCGACGCTGGCGTGCAGGTGGTACAGCGTGCCGGGATCCGGCAGCACGGCGAAACACTGCGCGCCGATGTAAAGCTGCGGACCGACCTTCGGCGGCGTGGCCTGCGGCACGAGGTGGTACTGCGGGCGCGCCGGCGCGGACGCGGCATCGGGCTCGGCGAAGTACGCCAGGAACTCCGCGTACGAAGTGATCCTGACCGGCGTGCCCACGAGTGACCGTCCATGCCCGTCATCGGCGCGCTGCGTGTAACCCACGAAGGCGGGCACCGCCGTGGCGACCGGCGCCACCGCCGGCGGGCCGGCAACATCGGCGGGCAGCGGGATCACGGGTGTCGACATCGGTGTCACGGCGGAACCTCCTTGCAGGGATGTGGCGCAGGACGCGTCGCGCGGCGACCGGCATGGTGCCGGCCGTCGATCGAAAGCGGATGCGCTTACCGCGCCGCGCGTGCGGATTCTTCCGCCAGGCGCTTGCGCGAGTGTTCGTCGCCCAGTGCGGCGCCGCGTTCCAGCAGCTTGAGCGCGGCCTCATGGTCGCCGTCGGCGGCGCGTTCGAGGCGCATCAGCGCGGCGTTGTAGGCGGCGATGGCGCTGCCCTTGCCGGCGGCGCGCTCGTAAGCGGCCAGGGCCTCGCCGGGGCACAGCATGAAGACATCCTTCGCGACGCCGACGCGCATCAGCAGTTCCGGCTGATCGTCGGGAATCTGGTCTTCGACGTAGGCCGGCCAGCCATCGGCCAGCGCCACCAGCACGTCCTGGCCCTTCGGCACGAAGTACGAGCCCGCGCCTTCGCGCGCGGTGAAGGCCTGCCGCGTGGTGTGGCGCGAGCCGTCGGCGGAGAGCCAGAGGAAGCCGTCCTCTCCCTGCACGGGCAGGCCGTCGAGCGCCGTCGACAGGCGATCGGCCTGTGACGGCACGCCGGCCGCGGGCGACACGCCGGTCCACGAGCCGATCAACTCGATGCGCTTCACCTTGCCGTCGAGTTTGGGGCGCAGCATCGCGGCCAGGTCGTCCACGGTGAGGATGCGCATGTCACCGTCATAGAGATGCCACGGGCTGGCCTGCAGACCGATCGTGTACACCTCGTCGGAATCGGGGACCTTGTCCATGTACGCGTGGACGGCATCACCGGCGTACAGGCAATCGGCGGACTCGGTCGGGCTGCAGGTCGGCACCGTCACCGTGCCGGACAGCGGCAGATGGACGTCGTTGCAGGCGAACGCGGCGGGGCTGAGCAGGCACAGCGCGAGCAGGAGCGGTTTCACCGGCGGTCCGCCTCGGAGATCGTGAAGCGGAGAGCTTACGCGCGCCCGGCGCGATGCGCGCGCGGGAGGCACGCGCGGGAGATCCGGGCGACACCGCTCCCCCGAAACGCAGAAAGCCCGGCCGAAGCCGGGCTTTCCGAAGATTCACGCGTTGGCGCGGATCAGAGCAACGTGATCAGATCACGGTGACCTGGTCGGCCTGCATGCCCTTCTGACCCTGGGTCACGATGAACGAGACGCGCTGGCCTTCCTGGAGGGACTTGAAGCCCGAGCCCTGGATCGAGCGGAAGTGCACGAAGAGGTCGGGGCCGCTTTCCGGGGTGATGAAGCCGAAGCCCTTGGCGTCGTTGAACCACTTCACGGTACCGGTCTGTTTCTGGGACATGTTCTTTTCCTTGGAGCAGGATGGATGTGGAGCCGCACGAGGCGGCAGGAGCTGGCGGCAAGGAAGGAAACGAGGGAAACGACGCAGGGACGATGAAGCTCGGTCTACAGCGGCAGGCCACGATTCACGGTGACCCTTGACATTCAGCGGACGACACTATGGGGCCAGCGGGCCCGCAATGCAAATCGGCCGTCCCGGACCGACCCGGCCGGCGCCCCCGCGGGCGGGTCGGCGCCCGCCTCCGAGGGCCCGTTCAGGGCAGCGATTGCACCTGGAGCGTGATCACCCAGACCTGCTTGCCGTTGACCTGCTGCGCTTCGACCGACTGGACGAGGAAGCCGGTGCCGGGCGCGAAGGTGTACTCGATCTTGGTGGGATCGTCGGACAACGGCGTGATGTAGCTCACGGCCTCCCACACCGCGGTGCCCGGCGCCGGGTTGGCGACGAGCACGATGCCGTTCTGGTACTGCATGGCCTCGTCCATCGAATCGCCGAAGCTCCAGACCATCTTCGTGGTGATCGTGGCGCCCGGCACGATGTACGTCGCGATGGCGTCGGCGAACGGGATCTCCAGCGGCACGCCCGCGGGGCCGGCGTTGAGCGGGCATTGCAGGAACTCGATGCCGAAGTGCTCCATCCCGAGCTGGTAGATGTCCATCTGCCCGCTGAAGAGCTGCGGCTTGGCGACCACGCTGGTGCGCGGCATCGAGGCGAACGCAGCGGCCAGCACGCGGTTCTCGACCTGGCTGAGCTGGTACAGCGACGGCCACACCGCGTCCAGTTGCGCCTGCACGTCGGCCAGCGACGACGCCGGCATCATCATGAAGGAATGCATGTAGTCCGCATTCTGCGGGGTGTAGCTGCCCCAGTTCGATTCCCAGATCGCGTCGGCGATGCTGTCGAGGTCCAGCGGATACGGCGCGATGCCGATGTCCGTGTACTGGAAGATCTTCATCAGCACCATGCGCGTGAACGAGGCCGTGGTCCAGTCGTACAGGCACATCGCCAGCTGGAAGCTGCTGTCGGTGTACGGAAAATACTGCAGTCCCAGCGCGCGGATCTCCTGGTCGCTCTTGCCCGGCGCGTCGGGGATGTCCTGGTAGGGGATGTACTTCTCCGCCATCATCCGGTCGATGAAGGCGATGTCGTCGGGATCGATGACCGGCAGCGGCTTGATCGTGCCGGACACGATGACGCCGTTGCCCAGGTTCGTGGCGATGAACGTGCCGTTGCCCGGCAGCGCCAGTCCGATGGCGATCTCGGGGCTGGGCGTGTAGTCGAGCGTGGCGTCGTTGAGATTGACGAAATCCATCACCGGCCCGGTCGGGAAGCCGTTCTGGAAGTCGGTGAAATCGATGAAGCCCTGCCCGCCGACGATCAGCCGCGACGAGGTGCCGCTGCCGCCGCGCGTGGCGTTGATGGATTCACCGTCGCTGAACCACAGCGGGGCGGAGGTGGGGTTGTCGACGGCTTGCAGTGTCCACATGGCGATCGTCCTTGAAGAGGCGTGGCAGGCATGGCGATGCCGGTTCCATGGCATCGATGCCAGCGTGCGGCAGGCGGCGATGTCCCGCAAGCCCCTGCGCGTGCCGACGGCGGAATCCGGCACGCCTTGCGTCGCGACCGATCGCCACCGTCGATGGCAGGCGGGCGAACGTCAGAAGGTGTAGCTGACGTCGACGTCGTGCTGTTCGAGGCGACCGACGCGATCGACCGCGGCGCGCACATCGTCGCGGGCGAGCAAGGCGCGACGCGAGGCCATGACCGCACGATCGCCCGGCAACGGCGACGGCCGCCGTGTGTCCTGCAGTTCGAACAGCGCATCGGCGCGTTCGTCTTCCGACGCCAGTCGCTCGATGTAGAGCCGCGCCGCGTCATCGACCCGCCCCAGCAGCAACAGCGCGTCGAGGTAGGTGGACTGGGAATCGTCGCGGTGCGTCCGGATGAAGTCGAACGCGGCACGCCGGGCGTCGCGGTCGCCGAGGGCCACCGCGGCATACAGGCGGACGCTGGCGAACTGGGTCCGTCCGTAGTCGGACATGCCGGCATCGTCGACGCGGGCGATGCTGGCGAGTGCGTCCCGCGGCCGGCCGAGCTGGCAATGGAACATGCCGATGTTGATCGCCTGGCTGACGTTGGGCTGGCCGTCCTCGGGATCGTCCCGGATGCGCTCCATCAACGCGAGTGCCTCGTCGATGCGGCCGAGCCGACGCAGCGCGATCGCGCGGGTATTGAGCAGCCAGATCAGTTTGCCCGGATCGTCGTAGGGCGGCGCATCGCCGGCGGTGTCGATGGCTTTCCGCACCTGATCGGACAGGTCGAGCACGTCCTGCAACGCATCGGCCTGCAACAGCGCCGACGCCAGCGCCTGCCGCACGTCGAGGCTGCGCGGATGGCGCTCGGCCTTCTCGCGCAGCGCGGCCACCGTGCGCAACGCCGCCGCCTTCGCGTCGAATGCCGGCGTCCCGCGATCGACGAGCGCGTCGAAGCGCCTGTCGTCGCGCAGCCGGATCACGAACTCGGGCGCGATCACGCGTCCGATGGCGGCCCGCGCGCGCTCGGGTTCGCCCAGGCGCACGCGCGCGAGGGCGAGGTCGTACCAGAGCGACGAACTGTCGTGGAACGGGTCGTCCCACTGCGCGTCGAACAGCGCTTGCAGATAGTCGGCCTGCGCCCGGGGCTGGTCCTTCAGCGCGTTCGCGAGCCGGTACAGGACGGGCGCGTCCAGGTCGGCGAGGACCTCCGGATGGCGCTTCGCCAACGCGATCACGGCGTCGGCCGCCTCGGCGGGACGGTCGAGCCGCGTGAGGAACGTCACCACGCGCGAGACATCGAAGGCTTCGTCCGGCTTCAGGGCCTGCGCGCGGCGCGCGAACGCGAGGCCTTCGTCGAAACGCTGCAATCGCCATGACACGACCGCCGCACGCACCCAGACGGTGTACTGGCGCGACACGCGCAGCGTCGCGAACGCCGGGGATGCGGTCACCGCGGCATAGGCATCGGCGGCGGCCGCGTTGTCACCGGCGTCGTAACGCGCGTCGGCTTCGGCCAGCAGGCCGTCGAACGCGGCATCCGCGACATGGCGTTTTTCCTTGTGCGGCGGATCGCCCGACGGCCCGAGGACACGCACGGGTTCGGCAGCGGCGATCGGCGCCGCGAACAACAGCGCAATGGCCAGCGACAGGGACGGAAGCGGCGATGCCATGGGCAGGCTCCGGGAACGGTGGCGGCACTGTAACGGCCGCGCGCATGCGGCGTCACGGCCTTCGCGCGGAAGGTCGGCGCCGCGATCTCGGGGCCTGCGACGGCATACCGGCATCCTGTCGTGGCCTGCATCGCCACCCGCCACGTCGCGGCGGCGGCGCTGCGTGCACCCATCCGCCATCCCGAGGATCCGACACGATGACATCCCCTTCCGCTGCGCGCGCCACCACCGCTGCCATGCCCGACCGACTGCGTGCCCTCACCCTCGGTTGCATCGCCGCCCTGCTGCCGGCATCGGCCATGGCCTTCCCGGCCGATCGCACGGCGACGTTCGCGCACGGTTTCAGCCCGGCCATGGGCCAGGCCTGGACCGGTGCGATCCAGCCCGACGGCAAGATCCTCTTCGGCGGCTGGGTCGGCAACGCGCCGCCCGGCACGCTGGTGAACACCGACGCGATGCTGGCGCGCCACCTGCCCGACGGCAGCGTCGACACCGCGTTCGGCACCGGCGGCACCGGCAGCGCGCGCACCGACGTCTACGGCTACGGCGACGCGGTGCTCGACATGGTCGAGACCAACGCCGGCCTCTACGCGCTGGGCTACGCCAACGACTACACGATCTTCCACAACGTGCTGTTCCGCTACACCGCCAGCGGCCAGCTCGACACCACGTTCGGCAGCGGCGGCAAGCTGGTGCTCGCACTGCCGTCCACCGATCGGCTGCAATCGCTGTCGGTGCAGGAGGACGGCAAGCTGGTGCTCGTCGGCACCGCGCAGGTCGGCGGCAGCCTCGATTACCTCGTGCTTCGGCTCAACCCGGATGGTGCGTTCGATCCGGGCTTCGTCAACGGCGGTCGCGTCACCTATTCGGCCAGCAGCGGCAACGACGTGGCCTACACCTCGACGCTCCAGACCGACGGCCGCATCCTGGTGGTCGGCGAGACGGGGATGAACGAAGCCGCGGTGATGCGCCTGAACACCGATGGCAGCACCGACACGACGTTCGGCAGCTACGGCATCGCGCGCCTGTCGATGCCGACGCGTCGCCTGATGGGCCGCTTCGTCGTCCACGTGCCGGAAGGCCTCGTGCTCGTCGGCTCCGACACCGTGAACTACGCGAACGGCACCGGCGGCACCTGCGTGTCGCGACTGCGCAACGACGGCAGCCTCGACACGCTGTTCAACGGCAGCGGCCACCAGTGCGGCGCGTATCCCGCCGGCACCGGCAACCAGCTCTCCGGCATGCAGCTGCTGCCGACCGGACAGACGCTGGTCGCCGGCATGATCACGATCGACTACGGCGGCGGCAACGGCAACCGGGTGATGTTCAGCGGTCGCTACACCGAAGGCGGCGCGATGGACACCAGCTACGACAGCGCCGGCACCGGCATGTCGATCGGCGGCTTCGGTTCGGCGCTGAACGTGTCGACCGGCGTCGGACACCTCGGCCTGTTGCCGGATGGCCAGTTCCACATCGGCGGCTTCAGCGATGGGCTGCTCTACGGCATGCGGTTCCAGGGCACGCCGATGGATCTCGTCCCCGACGCGCCGACGGTGCCGGGCGTCGAGAACGTCGCACGCTCGACGGTGCAGACCAGCCCGCTGTTCTACGTCAGCGGGCTGAGCCAGGGCGCGGTCGTGCCGTTCACGGTCAGCAACGGCAGCTACATCCGCAACGGCTTTCCCGCCACCAGCCGCATGGGCTACGTGGCCAACGGCGACTGGATCAGGCTGGTCCACACCTCGGCATCGACCTACAACACCACCGTGACCACGACCGCACGCTTCGGCGGCGTGTCGCCCGCGAACAACCGCACGCGCGCGATCGGCCCGCAGGCAACGGCGAGCTTCACCTCCACCACGCTGCCGCTGCTCTCGCCGCCACCGGGTCGCGACCCGGGCACCGAGCGCTGAGCGCGCGACGTCTCGATCGCCGAGACACCTTCGCGACCATCGCATGACACCCCGCATGGCGCGCCTCCGGGCGCGCCATGCGTTTTCGGGCCGCGTCAGAGCCGGTTCACGCGGAACTTGCGTCCCTTGATCTTGCCGCTGCGCAGGCGTGCGAGCGCGGTGTCGGCGACGTTGCGTGCGATCGCGACGTAGGAGCGCGTCGGATACACGTCGATCTTGCCGACGGCGTCGGCCTTGAGGCCGGCGTCGCCGGTCAGCGCGCCGACGATGTCGCCGGGGCGCAGTTTGTCGGTGCGGCCGGCGTCGATGCGCAGCGTGACCATCGCGGCGGCGGGCACGTGCGGCGGCCGGCCGGCGAGCGGCTCCATGCGCTCATAGCGCAGCGACTTGCCCATGCGCTCGCTGATCGCCTTCTCGCGCGGCAGGTCGGTGGGCACGCACAGGCTGAGCGCGAGGCCGTCGCGACCGGCGCGGCCGGTGCGGCCGATGCGGTGCAGGTAGGTGTCGGCGTCGCTGGGCAGGTCGAAATTGATGACGGCGCCGAGGTCCTCGACGTCGAGCCCGCGCGCGGCCACGTCGCTGGCGACCAGCACGGTGCAGCTGCGGTTGGCGAAGCGCACCAGCACTTCCTCGCGATCGCGCTGCTCCATGTCGCCGTGCAGCGCCAGCGCGGTGAAGCCGTAGTGCGACAGCGAGCCGACCACTTCCTCGGTGTCCTTGCGCATGTTGCAGAACACCACGCACGACGCGGGCTTGTAGCGCAGCAGCAGCGCGGCGAGCAGCGGCATCTTTCGCGCGGGTTCGATCTCGAAGAACAACTGTTCGATCGTCGCCGGTTCGGCACCGCCGTCGATGCTGACTTCCACCGCGTCGCGCAGCATCGCGTTGGCGAGCGTGCGGATGGCGTCGGGGAACGTCGCCGAGAACAGCAGCCCCTGCCGGTTCCTGGGGATGCGCTTGACGAGGTCGCGGATCGCCTCCTCGAAACCCATGTCGAGCATGCGGTCCGCTTCGTCCAGCACCAGCGTGCGCACGCCGTCGAGGCGCAGCGCTTTCTGCTGCACCAGTTCCTGCAGCCGGCCGGGCGTGCCGACGACGACGTGCGGCTCGTGCGCCAGCGAGGCCAGCTGCGGACCCAGCGGCATGCCGCCGCAGAGGATCGAGATCTTGAGGTTCGGAATGCCGGTCGCGAGCTTGCGCAGTTGCTTGCCGACCTGGTCGGCGAGTTCGCGCGTGGGGCACAGCACCAGCGCCTGGGTGCGGGTCGATGCGGGATCGAGCCGATGCAGCAGCCCGAGGCCGAACGCGGCGGTCTTGCCGCTGCCGGTAGGCGCCTGCGCGATCACGTCACGGCCGTCGAGGATGGGCGGCAGGGCCTGCGCCTGCACCGGCGTCATCGTGGTGTAGCCCAGCGCGTCGAGGCCCTGCGACAGGGCGGGCGACAGCGGCAGGCTGGAAAAATTGGGGGCTTCGGCGGGCGTGGTCATCCGGACATGATCGCAGACCGCGGCGGCGCAGGCGCGCCGGGGTGACCCCGGACAGTGACCTCGTGCAGGTCCTGCGGCCGCAGGCGAGGGGCTAAGATCGAGGTCACCCTCTGGTCCCCGGAATGCCCGCATGCGCATCGCCCTGCTCGCCCTGGCCCTCGCGGCCGCCGTCCCGTCCGCACACGCCCAGGCGTCGGCCGATCCCTGGCACGCGAAGGCGCGCGAACTGCTGGGCCATGCCATCGCCGCACCCACCGTCGCCGGCCGCGGCAAGGTGCCGGAACTGGCGCAGTACCTCGGCGACCAGTACCGGGCCGCGGGCTGGGCCGCCGGCGACATCCACGTGCTGCCCTACGACGCTTCGCCCGACAACCACACCGCGGCGCTGGTCGTGCGCTGGCCGGCGGCGGGCAAGCCGAAGGCGAAGCCCATCATGCTGATGGCGCACATGGACGTGGTGGAGGCGAAGCCCGAGGACTGGTCGATGGACCCGTTCGCGCTGGTCGAGAAGGACGGCTACTTCTACGGCCGCGGCACCAGCGACATCAAGCAGGGCGTGGTCGCGGTGACCGCCGCGCTGCTCAAGTTGAAGGCAGAGGGCTTCAAGCCGAAGCGCGAGCTGATCGTGTTCTTCAGCGGCGACGAGGAAACCGGCGGCATCGGCGCGCTGAAGGGTGCCACCGACTGGCGCGCGCTGCTGAACGTGGAATACGGCCTCAACGCCGACGGCGGCGGCGGTGGTTTCGCGCCGGACGGCAAGCCGATCGGCTTCACCTTCCAGACCGCGGAGAAGACCTACGCCGACTACGCCTTCACCGCACGCAATCCCGGCGGCCACAGCTCCAAGCCGCGGCCGGACAACGCGATCTACCAGCTGTCCGACGCGCTGGTGCGGCTGTCGCAGTACCGCTTCGAACCGAAGCTCAACGAGACCACGCGCGGCTACTTCGACGTGCGCCAGCGCAGCGAACCCGGCGCGCTGGGCGACGCGATGCGCGCGTGGCTGAAGAATCCCGCCGACGGCGCCGCGGCCGACGCGATCGAAGCCGACATCGGCGAGGTCGGCCTCACCCGCACGCGCTGCGTCGCGACCATGCTGACGGGCGGCCATGCGCCCAACGCGCTGCCGCAGCTGGCGCGCGCGACGGTGAACTGCCGCATCCTGCCCGGCGTCTCGCCCGACGCCATCCGCGACGAACTGCAGCGCATCGCCGGCGACAAGGTCGAAGTCACGCGCCTCGACCAGGAAGTCGCGTCGCTGGCCTCGCCGGTGCGTCCGGACGTGCTGAAGGCGTACACCGACAGCGTGCACGCGATGTTCCCCGACGCGCCGATCCTGCCGGAGATGAGCACCGGCGCCAGCGACGCGCGGCCGTTCCGCGTGCACGGCATCCCGGTGTACGGCGTCGACGGCTCGTGGGGCATCGTGCCCGACGACATGCGCGCCCACGGCCGCGACGAACGCCTGCCGGTGAAGGCGCTGGACGACGACATCGACCACTGGGTGCGCATGCTGCGCGCACTGGCGGGCTGAACCGCGCGGCACGCATCGCACCCCAACGCGACGGGGCGGCCGAAGCCGCCCCGTTGCATGACCGGCGGGCGCGACGTGGCGCCCGCGATCGTCGGGCCCCGGATCAGGGCTTGCGGTAGAACCGCATCAGCACCGACTGCATCTGCGGGATCGCCGCGTCGCCACCGTAGGCCATGCGCGAGAGGCGCTCGGCCACGGAATTGCCGTCGTTGCAGCGCTGGCCCGGGTTCACCTGCAACTTGGCCAGCGCGACGAAGCCCTTCACGTTCTTCGTCGCCACCGCATAGCACAGCGGGGTGTCGCCAAGCAGCGACTGCTGCGGACGGCCGAGCGCGATCGGATCGCCCCCCGGGGACACGACGCGCAGGACGTCGATCCGCTGCCAGCGCAGCGAGCACACGGTCAGCGCCGTGGCGGTGGCCCTGGGATTCGCCGACGCATCGACGTACAGCTGCGCGATCTTGGCGTCGGCGCCGGCGCGGCAGATCGCCTCGGACAGCGTGGCCGGATCGGGATTCAGCGCAATCGCGCGCTTCATCGCGGCCAGACTGTCGGCCACCGGCGCGCCGGTCTTCTTGTCCAGGCGTTCGGTCGACTTGCGCACCAGCGCGGCCGACAGCACCGCGAACTTGCGCACCGGCAGCCAGGTGTCCGGCACCGGATCGACCACGGCGACGATGCGATCGGACTTGATGCCCGGCGTGGCCATCAGGAAGTCTGCGTAATCCAGGCGGACGTTCCAGTACTCCGGATGCTGCGCGAGGAAGGCGTCGGCCACGCGCGGGAAGTCGGCGGCGCGGTTGCCGCGGCGCATGGCGCTCATCAGGTGCGCCATCGTGGTGTCGTACACGAACGGCAGGCCTTCGGGCTTGGCCAGGGCCGCCTGGTAGTAGCGCATGGCCTTGGTGTAGTCGCCGCTCTCGAAGATCAGGTCCGCGTTGAAGAGGTTGAGGTAGGGATGCTCTTCGTTGATCTCGCCGGCGCGCTGGTACAGCGGCCCGGCCTCCGCGTCGCGGCCCTGCAGGTAGCGCAGGCGCCCCAGCCACATCAGCGTGTCGGCGTCGTCGGGCGCCAGTTCCAGCGCCTTGTTGAGCTCCTGCTCCGCGACGTAATAGCTCGGCGCGTCGATGACCGCGCGCAGCTGGTCCTGCTGCAGCGGCATCGGCGGCGCGCTCTTGATCGCGGCCTCGCCGATGAGCCGGCGCACCAGCGCGTTGCGCGGGTCGATGCGCTCCACTTCCTGCAGCATCGCCAGCGCCTGCGCCGCGGCCGGCTGCGTGCCGACGTTGACCAGCAGTTGCCGCGCCTGGGCGATCACCGCGTCCTTGCCGCCCGGGGCACCGCCGGGGAGTTCGCCCGGCGCCGCGGCTTCGCGCATCTGCTGGTAGAGCTGGCTGTACCAGTCGCCGTTGCGGAAGTCGTAGGCCGCGGCCAGCGCGACGTAGTAGTCCGCACCGGTGGGGCTCTCGGCGAAATTCATGAAGGTCTCGATGTCCTCGTCGGACGTCTTCACCAGCGCCGGCACCAGCCACTTGTCGAGCAGGACGTGGCGGTCGATGCGCTCCTTCGGCGCCGCCGCAGGCAGGCTGAGCACGGCGGCGTCCAGCGCGGCCACCAGCGCGGCGGGCTCGGGGCCGAGGCCGGCGTTGCGGTTCACCTGCACCTGCTCCAGCGCCATCGCGGTGTAGATGTCGCGCATGCGATCGAGCCGCTTGGGCGTGTTGGGCACCGGATCCTCTTCGGACGGCACCGGCGCACGGTTCCAGATCGACTTGTTCACCGCGTGCATTTCCGGGGACATCGACCAGGCGTCGATGGCACGCACCGCGCCGCCCTTGGCGGCGATGGCGGCGAATCCGCAGGCCGCGCGCGCGCGCAGCGTGTCCTGCGAGAACTGCTTGTCCAGCACCGGCTTGAGCTTCTGCACCAGCGCCGGATCACGCTTGGCGAGCTGCGCCTCCACTGCCTTGCGGTAGTCGAGGAAGGTCTGCGTGACCGCGGGCAGATCGCCGGCGCGGTCCATGGCGTGCACCAGGCGCGTGAAGGACTTGACCCCTTCCGGCGGGATCTCCTTGCATTGCGGGATCGGCAGGTTCGGGGTCTTGGGCGCTTCCGCCCGCTTGCAGCCCGACGCCAGCAGGATCGTCGCGATCCCGACGCACACCAACACTGAACGCATCATTCCCCTCCGGTTCCCTGCGGAAGCGTCAGGATACGGCGAAAAGCCCGTGCGATCAGCAAGTTCCGGACGGAGACGGCCGCGGCGACCGGCAAAAGCGTGACGGTTGCCAGCCGCGGAGCCGGCCCCGTCGGCGGCCCCGGACCTGCGGCCGCCGGATATCCTGACGGCCATGTCCGACCCCGTCATCGCCGCCAGCAAGTTCCTGGCGCTCGTGTTGCGCCACCGGCCGGAGGCCATCGGTCTCGTCCTCGACGACGCCGGCTGGGCCGACATCGACACCCTCATCGCCTGCGCGGCGCCGCACCACCCGCTGACCCGCGGCCTGATCGAACGGGCGGTGGCCGGGAACGACAAGCAGCGCTACGCCATCAGCGACGACGGCCGCCGCATCCGCGCGCGGCAGGGACATTCGATCGACGTCGACCTCGCCCTGCCGGCGCTGGCGCCGCCGCCGGTGCTGTACCACGGCACCGCGACCCGCTTCCTCGACGCGATCCTGCGCGACGGGCTGACGAAGCAGCGCCGCCACCACGTGCACCTGTCGGCCGACGTCGCCACCGCCACCCAGGTCGGCGCACGCCACGGCCGGCCGGTGGTGCTGCGCGTGGACGCCGCGGCGATGGCGGCCGCGGGCCACGTCTTCCACCGCTCGGAAAACGGCGTGTGGCTGACCGATGCGGTGCCGGCCGCGTTCCTCGCGACCGACGCCGCCGGATGACACGAGCTGCCTTGCGCGGGCCTCAGGGCACCGGCACCGCGAACACGCCCGAGTTGGACAGCGCGTTGTTCGCACCGCCGGCCGGGTGGATGGCGTAGAGGTAGATCTTTTTGCCCTGGTGCGCCTGGCGCACCGCCTTCGGCAGGCGGATCGAGAACCGGTAGGCCAGGCCATCGGAGCCGCAGGCGCTGGCCACCGCGGGTTCACTGGCGAAATCCGACGGGTAGCCGCCGATGATCGTGCCCGCACCGGGCGGCCCGCCGACGTACAGGTGCACGTCGACCGGAATCCGCGCGCCGTAGGAACAGGCCCAGCCGTTGACGCGATTGTTCGACACGCCGTCGATGACGCCCCGGGTCGCACCGAAGCTGCCGGCGACCGCGGTCACCGAGGTGTTGGCGCGCAGCGCGGCGATCGAGCGCTTCAGCAGGTCGTGGTACAGCGCGCCGGAACGCACCGACGGTTCCAGGTCACGGTTGTACTCGTCGTTGTATTCGTCGGTGAAGAGCCTGTCGCCGTAGGACTGCCCGGTCTGCGGGTCGGTGTAGGACACGCGCTGCACGACCCACTCGTTCCAGCCGGTGATCATCACGTACGGGCGGTTGGAGAGACGGGCGGTTTCCATCTGCTGGAGCAGGGTCATGCCGTTGAACTTCGGCACCGCGGTGGACGAGTAGCTGATCCAGTTCAGCGCGAACGCCGGCACCACCGAGATCTGCTGGCCATCGGCGCTGCCGCGCTGGTTGCAGGCCGCCTGCGCGCGCGCCGCCTTGAATCCGGACCAGTCGGCGCAGCGCGAGATGAAACCCCATTCGTCGGCGGCACCGCCGTTGGGGTCCTGGGCCCAGAACTTCACGGTGGTGAGCGTGGTCGCGTAGCTGCCGATCTTCGTGGTCGCGTAGGCACCATCGCGCGGCGCGACGAAGACCACCGGCTTGTTGTTGAACAGGAACGCCAGCGCGTTGCCGCTCATCTTCTGCCTCGCGTACTCGATCGTGTCGATGGCACCGGCCGGCGGCGCGTTGGCCGACACCGCCACCCACGGCACCACTTTCGGCGCGTTGCCGGCGCCCATCGACCCCCACACCGCCAGCAACCGCTCGAACGGCTTCACGATCATGTTGTCGGCGTCGATGTTCTTGGTGTCGGGCCAGTTGGTGATGTCGACGTAGACGTAGTCGACACCGGCCGACTTCAGCAGCGTGGCGTGTTCGCGCAGCAACGCGTCGTTGGCGGACAGACAGTAGTAGCCGGCGCGCGGCTTGCCCCACCAGTGGAAGGCGCCGACCGGGCCGAGCGCATCCGGCGTGTCGCTTTCGAGGATGTCGGTGAGGTTGTAGCTGCCGGACTGCGACGGGCAGTGCCACAGCGCGTAGAAGATGCCGACGGTCCGCGCGGTCTGCGCGGAAGCCACCGGGGCATGGGTCATGCACAACACCCCGAAAGCCAGCGCCAGCGCCTGCAGGGATGCGGAAACACGGTTCATCGATCGGTCCTTGTCGTCTCGGCGGCAGATGCCGTCGAAGGCAAAGGTCGCCACCTGCACCCGGGACAGGACATCGGGACAGGACGTCCGGCGGTGGCGGCGTTACTCGCTGCGCGGGAATACGTTTTCAACTGCCATGCCGTGTCTTGTCGGTCGTGACGCGATCGTCGACAGTGCATCGCCCGTCGTACCGGCATCGGGAAACCGCTGTTTTTCCCGCGGTTTTTGCTGCATCGCAACATCCGCCCGCCGGCACGGTCTTCCCGATCGGACTCTCCCGGAGGCCAGGATGCGTACGCTCTTCTCCCGCTTGGACCGCGCGCTGCCGGCGCTCGCGATGTGCGCGCTCACGCTGCTGCTGGCGGCCTGCGATCCGCCGTGGAAGGCGTCGCTGACCGGGGACGGGCTGGAAGCCTCGGTCGGCAAGGTCGACGCCGCGGGCCTGCTCGCCAAACACGGCAAGGGCAGCAACGACGATCGCGGCCAGCCGGGCGGCGTCAGCGACATCTGCGATGCAAGCAACACCAGCCTCGTGCTGACGCCGGTGCCGTCGCCACCGCGCGACGGCGCGCCGGTCGACGTGCGCGTGCACTACCACCGCGACGACGGCAACTACGCCGACTGGGGCCTGCATCTGTGGCAGGTGAACGCCGCTGGCCAGTACGTCGCCGACTATCCCGGCGTGAGCTGGGGCGCGCCGTTCGCGCGCACCGGCCTCGACGCCTACGGCGCCTACTTCGATCTGCCGGCAAGCGCCTTCACCGATCCGAACGCCTCCGGCTTCGGCTTCATCGTGCATCCGCCGGGCGGGGCCGGCGATCCCGGCGTCGACCGGATCTGGAACTTCGGCGACGGCGGCGAGTTCTGGCTGCGTTCGGGCGACGCGACCGTGTACCGCAGCAACCCGACCGGCGTGGTGCCCGACATCGACACGGTGCGCGTGCATTACAAGCGCTTCGACAATAATTACGCGCCGTGGGGCCTGCACCTGTGGAACGGCAGCGGCCTGGACACCGCGCGCCTCGCCGGCCTGACGATCGAACAGTGGGGCGCGCCGGTGCCGTTCGCGTCGATGCCCGGCTACGCCGCTGGCAGCGGCGAGATCGTGTTCGACCTGCCGGTACTCAATCCGCGCGGTGATGCCGCGCGCACCGGCGTGGAGTTCATCATCCACGGCCTGCCGTCGAACCCGAACGGCGGCGTCGACAACAAGGACGGCTGGAGCGCGAACATCCGCGTGAGCTACGCGGCGCTGGACATCGACCAGCACGTGGGCCAGGTGTGGCTGGTGCAAGGCACCCCGACGGTGTTCACCGCGCCGCCGGACACGCGCCGCGTCTCCACGATCGACGCGCGCGCCGCGTGGCTCACCCGCTCGCTGCTGAAGTGGCCGCTGGTCGATGCCTTCGGCACGTTCAAGCTGTACCACGCCGCGACGGGGCTGATCGTCGCGCAGCGCGGCCAGCCGGTGCACGGCGCCGACGGCGCGCTGACGCTGTCGATCGGCGGCAGCGTGCCGGCCGATGCGGCCGAGCGCTTCAAGTACCTCGACGCCGGCGTGGTGCTGGCGGTCGCGCCTGCCGACATCCCCGCGCTCGACGCACTGATGAAGGGCCAGCTGGTGCTGGTGCAGGAAGACGCGCAGGGCCGCGTGCTGGGCGCGACCACGCCGCAGCTGGCCGGCTTCCTCGACGATCGCTACGTCGCGGCGGAAGCCATCGACGATCTCGGCGCGGTGACCCGCCACGGGCGCACCGGCTTCGCGCTGTGGGCGCCCACCGCGCGCAACGTCACGCTGTGCACCTACGGCGCGCAGGGCGTCTCGCACGAGACGATCCCGATGACCCGGGACGCCGCCACCGGCGTGTGGCGCGCGACGCCGCGCAGCGAACGCCGGGGCCTGTACTACCGCTATGCCGTGGAGGTGTTCGTGCGCGGCATCGGCGTGGTGCGCAACCTCGTGACCGATCCGTACTCGGTCTCGCTCAACGCGGATTCGGAGCGCAGCTACGTCGCCGACCTGTCCGCGCCGTGGCTGATGCCGCCCGGCTGGCGGCATCGCATGGCGCCGGCGCCCGCGGCGGCGCCGGAAGACATGACGATCTACGAGTTGCACATCCGCGATTTCTCGGCCAACGATCCGACGGTGATCCCGAACCACCGCGGCAAGTACCTCGCCTTCACCGAACGCGATTCCGACGGCATGCGCCACCTGCGCGCGCTGGCTGCCGCAGGCGTGACCGACGTGCACCTGCTGCCGACGTTCGATTTCGCCAGCACACCGGAAACCGGCTGCACGACGCCGACGATCCCGGACGCCGCGCCGGATTCCGACGCGCAGCAGGCCGCCGTCGAAGCGACGCGCGGGACCGACTGTTTCAACTGGGGCTACGACCCGTGGCACTACACCGCGCCGGAAGGCGGCTACGCCACCGATCCGGACGACGGCGCCGCGCGCATCCGCGAGTTCCGCGCGATGGTGATGGGCCTGAACGCCGCCGGCCTGCGCGTGGGCATGGACGTGGTCTACAACCACACCAGCGCCTCCGGCCAGAACGCGAAGTCGGTGCTCGACCGCATCGTGCCCGGCTACTACCACCGCCTGAGCGCGGCCGGCGAGATCGAGCGTTCGACCTGCTGCGAGAACACCGCCACCGAGAACCGGATGATGGGCAAGCTGATGATCGACTCGGTGAAGACCTGGGCGACGCAGTATGGCATCGATTCGTTCCGCTTCGACGTGATGGGCCATCAGCCGCGTTCGGTGATGGAGAAGCTGCGCGACGAGCTGGCGGTCGCGGTCGGGCACCCGGTGCCGTTGATCGGCGAAGGCTGGAACTTCGGCGAGGTCGCCAACGGCGCGCGCTTCGTGCAGGCCTCGCAGCTGTCGCTCAACGGCAGCGGCATCGGCACCTTCAGCGATCGCACCCGCGACCACGTGCGCGGCGGCTCGGGCTTCGACAATGGCGTGTCGCTGCTGCGCAACCAGGGCTACATCAACGGCCTGTGGTACGACGACAACGGCAGCGGCGGCGGCAAGACCCGCACCGACCTGATGTGGTCGGCCGACGTGCTGAAGGTCGGGCTCGCCGGCTCGGTGCGCGACTACGTGATGACCACGCACTGGGACGCCACGCTGCGGCTGGACCAGATCGACTACGGCGGCCAGCCCGCCGGCTACGTCGTCGATCCGCAGGAAGTCGTGAACTACATCGAGAACCACGACAACGCGACGCTGTTCGACAACGACGTCTACAAGCTGCCGCTGTCGACCAGCGGCGAAGACCGCGCGCGGGTGCAGATCCTCGGCGCGGCGATCGACGCCTTCAGCCAGGGCGTGGCGTATTTCCACGCCGGCGTCGACACCCTGCGCAGCAAGTCGCTGGACCGCAACAGCTACGACAGCGGCGACTGGTTCAACCGCCTCGACTGGACGTATCGCGACAACGGCTTCGGCGCGGGCCTGCCGCCGCAGGGCGACAACGGCGCCAACTGGGACGTGATGCGCCCGCTGCTGGCGAACGCGGCGATCAAGCCGACCGGCGCCGACATCCGCTGGACCCGCGATGCCTTCCGCGACCTGATGCGCATCCGTGCCAGCACGCGCCTGTTCCACCTGCGCACCAGCGACGAGATCCGCCAGCGGCTGGCGTTCCACAACACCGGCAGCACGCAGGTGCCCACGGTGCTGGCCGCGCATCTCGATGGCCGCGACTACGCCGGCGCGAACTACAGCGACGTGCTGTATTTCATCAACGTCGACAAGGTGGCGCAGACGCTGACGATCCCGCAGGAAGCGGGCAAGGCGTACCGACTGCATCCGGTGCACCTCGCGGTGAACGCGGCCGATCGCCGCGCCGCGCAGGCGACGTGGGATGCGGCCAGCGGCCGCGTCGTCCTGCCGCCACGCACGGCTGTGGTGTTCGTGGTGCCGTCGACCCTCAAGCGCCTCGGACGCGACGACCGGCGATGAGCCGGTGGCGTGCGGCCCCCGGGGGGAGCCGCACGCAGGCGGTCAGGCCACCTTCGGCGCGCTGCGCGCCGGTTCGCCCTGCTGCTGCGTCGGCTGCGGCGTGGCCTGCTGTTCGGCGACGCGTGCGTTGGTGCGGTCCACCTGCTCCGTGCTGACCGCCAGCGGCTGCTGGATGCCCTGCTGCACGCCGGTGAAGGCCACGCGCTGGTGCGCGGCGTTCGGATCGGGCGTATCGACGGCGAAGATACGGCTGGCGTCGCGGCTCAGCTCGACGCGACCGATCCGGGTGAAGCCGGCGTCGTGCGCTTCGGCGGTCAGCGCCCCGGCGAGCCGATCGCTGCCGGCGTCCGGCGCGCGGTTGAAGCGCTGGTCGATGGCGTGCACGCCCTTCTGCGCATCGCGGAACAGCGCGTGGTTGGGATGCGCGGGATCGTCGAGCAGCGGCGGCGCCGAGATCGGCGCCACCGGCGCGCGCGGCGCGACGCCGTCGGGCTGGCGCGCGGCGGGCGCATGCGCATCGGGCTGCTGCGGATGCGCGGCCAGCGCCTTGCGCGCCGCCTGCTCCTGCTGCTGCACCGAGGCATCGAGGCTGGGGATGACCGAACCGACCATGCCGTGGCGGAACACCGCCTCGCCTGCCACCTGCTTGCCGTTCTGCAGCACGGTGATGGTGTTGTAGAGATTGACGGTGTTGTGCACGTTCACCGGCAGGTGGGTGGCGACGGTGGAACCGATGCCGCCCACGGTGCCGCCGACCATGGTGCCGGCCAGCGGCGCCTTGTCGGTGACGCCACGGATGGTGTGGCCCGCACCGTCCGCGTTCTGCTGCAGCCACGCACCGGTCTGGCGCCCGCTCTCGCGCTGCGCATCGGCCAGGACGGTGGCGCCGTGGTCGATCCGGCCGGCGAGGCCCTGCGTGCCCTGGCGGATGGTGGTGGCATCGCGCTGCGCGGCGTCCTGCGCCTGGCGCGCCTGCTGCTCGTTCTGCTGCATCGCCTGCCGGCCGTAGCTTTCGATGCCCTGCGCCTGCTGGCCGACCCACTTCTCCGAGCCTTCGGGCAGCGGCTTGGCGAGGAAGCGCATCGCGCTCGCGGTCCACGACGTCGCGGTCTCCTGCGCCTTGCCCTGCACGTGATCGATGCCGGCCGACACGTTGCCGGCCTGCAGCCGCACCTGCGCGGTGAGTTCGCCGCCGGCGTTCACGGTGCCGCTGACGACCTTGCCGGTGGTCCCGGTCACGAACGCATTCGCCTGCCCGTGCAACTGCGCGGTGTAGTTCAGGCCCTGGCCGACGACGTGCAGCCCCTGCTCGGTCATCTGGCCCTGCGCCTTCACCACTTCGCCGACGTTGCGGCCGACGCGCGCGCTCATCGCGGTCGCGCTCAGCACGTCGGTCAGCGGACCGGCGTAAGCGCCGAGTTCACTCAGCGCCATCTGGTCGGGACGATTCACCAACCGGCCCTGCTCGTCGCGGGTCTTGGGCGAGAGCAGCGGCTGCAGCTCGCCGGCGGCGGTCGGCAGGTTCTTCAGCGCCTGGTTGCCGGAATGGGTCGACAGGTAGTCGATCGCGCCCATCGCCGATTTCTGCGCCTCCGGCGGCAGCATCCCCGCCAGCTTGCCGGACACGAATTCGCGTGCGCCGGGCTGCGCCATCAGCGAGGTGACGTCGTTCGCCAGCCGCCCAGCCTCGGCGCGGCGGGCCGCATCGAGTTTCTGGATACCGGTCTGGCCGTCGGTCAGCATCTCGCCGCCGACCTGGTAGGCATCGACGTTGCGCCTGGTGTCGTACACCTGCAGGCCGTGTTCCTCGGCATAGCGTTTGGCGGTGTTCGGATGCAGGCCCGCGGCGTTGAACGTGGTGGTTTCCACGCCGGTGACCGCACCGGCCGCCGAGGCCATGCCGCCGCCCAGCGAGTGGCCGGCGATCTCGAACTGGAAGCCCTGCACGCCTTTCAGTCGGGTCGCGGCATCCATCGCGCGATCGTAATAGTCGGTCTTCAGGCCCAGCCCCTGCGGGACGTTGTTGGCCAGGAAGTCCTCGGCCGCGCTCTCGCGCTTGCCGCCCGGCGCCGACGGATCGACGATCAGGCCGGTCGAGCCCTTGAACACGAGGACAGGCTTCGCGTCGGCGCCCAGCACCGACTTGTCGGGCAGGTAGACCTCGGCACGATAGCCGGAGCCCGGCGGGTGCAGCATGTTGTCGATCTGGCGACGATCGAGCCCGGGCGCGAGCGCCTGCAGCATTTCGGGATGCTCGCTGGCCCGGGTCCAGCCCACCGGGGGCTTGCCTTCGCCGCGGGCCGAGACGTAGACGTCGGCGGCCAGATCGGCCATCCGCTGCGCGTGGTAGCCACCGGCCAGCCGGTCGGCGCGACCGGTCTCGCCGGCGGCGCGCAGGTCGGACACCAGCTTCTCCTGCGCCTCGCGCTCGGCGCGGACGCTCTCCCGGGTGGGCTCGGTCATGGCTTCGGTTCCCTGAATGCTGGGTGGACCATCGTCGCAAAGCCCTTCCCGGGCCACAAGCCGGCCGATATCGCCGGTCGGGGTTTTCTGCTATCTAGGCCGCATCCCCCGATCCGATGCCGCCATGTTCCCGTCTTCCGTCCGCCGGGCACCGCCCCGCTGGGCCGCCTCGATCGCCCTGTGCCTGGGGCTCTGCGCCTGCTTCGGCCCGCTGCCCGCGGCCAACGACGCCAGCCGCTCGCAGCACGCCGCCGAACACTACTTCGATGGCAAGGCGCTGGACCTCGCGATCGCGGCCGAGCACGGCGATGCCGACACCGTCCGCCGGCTGATGCGCGACGAGAAGGTCGACCCGGACACGATCTTCGCCAAGGGCGAGATGGGCGAGGGCATGCCGCTGGTCGCCTGGCCGGTCTTCACCGAAAACCCGGAAGGCCTGAAGGCGATGCTGGAGAACGGTGCCGACCCCAACGCGCGCCGGCCCGAGCGCATCGACAAGCGCTACGACGACGGCACCGAAAGCCACAAGTTCCGCTACAACAACGCGCTGATCTACGCGGCGCAGGCCGACGACCCGGTCTACCTGAAGCTGCTGCTCGACCACGGCGGCGACCCGAACACGGTCAACACCAACGACGAACCGCTGACCTTCGTCGCCTTCCTGCACCAGAACCAGTGGCAGAACGTGAAGCTGCTGATCGAACGCGGCGCGAAGGTGAACGACGATTCCGTCTACCCCGGCTCACCGCTGGATTGGTACGCCGGGCGCGGCGGCTTCGAGCAGGTCTACTGGCTGCTGCAGCACGGCGGCGACCCGACCAAGAAGGTGCGGGGCACCGCGCTCGCGCCGACCGACGCCAAGGGCACGCCGCTGCCGCAGCCGGACGCGCCCGCCGACGGCTTCGCCTGGGTCAAGTACGGCAAGGACGGCAAGCCGGTCTACGTCGACGGCATGCCCATCGTCGAGAACATCTACTGGCATCCCGGCGGTCCGAAGACGGTCGAGTGGCAGCGCAAGTGCCAGCACTGGCTGCGCGACCACGGCATCGCGCGGCCGCCGATGCCGGCGAGCATCCGCACGATGCGCAAGGCGTTCGGTTTCCCTACGGAAGAGAAGGATATCCCGCTGCTCTGAGTACTGCATGCGACCGACATCGACATCGCGCACACACGAACGGCGGCCATCGGGCCGCCGTTCGCGTTTCGGCATCCGTTGCGGTCAGTGACCGCAGAACTTGCCGCACTCGGTCGGCACCTGCGGGTTCGGCAGGTCGGGCCGGGTTTCCGGCTGCGCCGTGTCCACGCGCGGCACGTCCTGGACGATGCCACCGTAGTCGGCGTATTCCGGATCGATCAGCACGATCAGATCGCGCGGGTTCTCGATGCCGTCCGGATCGACCGTCGGCGGCTCGTGGCCCTGCACGGTCAGGATCGTCGCCCCGTGGACGCGCTCCCAGGCCTTGATCTGCTCGTCCGTCGGCGGGCCGCCCGCGCCGGTGTCGGCATCGGGATTGACGTACCAGTCGTCGAGGATCTTGCCGTTCTTGTCCTGACGCACACCGTGGCCGTCGGCGCCATCGTAGATCCAGTCGCCGTTGGTCAGCAGGTAACCGGTGGAGCCGTCGTCGTAGTTGAAGATCTTGTCCACCTCCGGCAGATCCAGCGGCTCGTCGTCGGCACCGGCGCTGATCAGGCTGATGTCCATGCCGCCGACGCGGCGGTACGGCGCGCCGCCCTTGCTGTCGAATTCCTGCACCAGCGTGAAACCGTCGCCGACCTCGATGCCGTGCGCGGCCATCAGTTCGGCGGACAGGCCCAGACGCGTCATCGCGTCCTTGCGCTGGCCCAGCGGGAACGTGGCGAGCGGGTCCTGCTGGCCGGCCTCGATCGTCTCCTGCAGCTTCTCCGGATACAGGATCACCTTGCCGAGGCCGAACTCGAAGCTCGGCAGCATCTGCTTGCCGACGAGCGTGGCGATGATCTCCGGCGCGGGACGACTGTTGGCGTCGTGCGGATCGGTGCCGGCGACGAGTTCGTCGGCATCGCAGACGCCGTCGCCGTCGGAATCGACGACGTTCCAGGCGTAGTAGCAGTACGAGGTGTCGCACAGGCGCACGTGGCGCAGGGTCTCTTCCTTCGCCTGGGCAGTGCCCGCGAGCGCGGTGATGGCGATGGCAGCCGACAGGGCGGCCGACAGCGTGGCGTGTCTGGTCATGGTCCTTGATCTCGATCGTTGCGGAAGATGTGTCGCCCCCTGCGACACCCCAACGCAAACGACGAAGTCCCGACGTGCCGGACAGCGCGACACACGATTGCCGCAGGGAAGGCGATCGTCGTCACATCCGCATCGATCGCATGCCGAAGCGTGTCCGCGATCGACGTCGTCTGCCGTTGTGCGCGGGCGCACGGTCTCCGCAGTGACGGCAACGAGGCGACTATCGGTGCGGACGCGCCGCGCGGCCCGGGATGACACGCCCGGGCAACGCCCTGGGCATCGGCTTGCCGGCGCGACACGCCTGGAACTCCCCGCGATCGCGATTCCACACGTCGACATCGGGAATGTCGCCGACGCGCGCGGCCAGCGCCTGCGCCTCCGCGCGATCGCCCGCGAGGCAGGCGAAGCGCGCGAAATTGTTGAGGTTCCAGGCATCCGGATAGCGCGCGAGCACGTCGTGGATGCCGCGCTTCATCGTCGGCCAGTCGACCTTCGACTGCCTGAACAATTCGTCGTGGTACTGCACCTGCGCGGCATACCAGTAGATGCGCGCATACATGCCCTCGCCCTCGGTCTTGCGCGTGCGCTTCACCGCCGCGCGCGCGAAATCCTCGACCGCCTGCGCGTTGCCGCCGGATCTCGGGGCGTAGTACGCAAGCGCCTTGAAGTAGAGGTCGTAATACCCTGGATGCCGGGTCAGGCCTTCGTCGATCATCTTCTCGAATTCGGCGCGCGGCCAGCGCTGGTAGCCCGCGATCTCGGCCATGTATTCGTACCAGCGCGGGTCGACGGCCGCGATCTTCTTCTGCGATTCCAGATAACTGCGCACATTCTGGATCGCGACGAGGAAGGCCTTGCGCTCCGCGGACGAAGCGTCTTCCGGACCCCGGCAGCCGCAATGCGTCCAGGCCCGCTGGATCATCAGCCTCGCCTGCGCGAGGCGCGGCGAGGCAGCCTTCGGATAGGCGGCGATCCAGGCCTCCACGTTCCTGCGGCGCGGTTCCCAGACGGCGAGGCTCTGCGTCCTGCCGCTGAACGCGCTGTCGATGCCCGCGTCGAAGATCGCGAGCTTCCACACGCCACTGGAGGTCCGGGCCTGCGTCGTGCGATAGCCTTCGGCCTGACGCTCCAGGTCGCCATACCGGCGCTCCATGAACGCCTGGAACGCCGTCGAGCTGATGATCCCGCGATCGCGATGCTCTTCGCCGTGCCCGATCACCGGCATCGCCAGCAGGACGAGCGTGCACCACAGAGCGGCCAGGCGTTTCATCGTCGGTGTCTCGCTGCAGCAGGAGGAGTCCGGCAAGGGTAGCGCCGTGCGGCGCGGCGGGCCAATCGATTCGTCGATCGGTTCGCAGGCCGCACACGGCTGCGCTAGAGTCCGACGTCGCCCTGACGTCGGTCCACCCACGATGCGCATGCCCTCGTTGATCCTCCTGTCGCTGCTTGCCGTCTTCGCGACCGCCCGCGCCGCCGAACCCGATCGCCGCATCGCGGTCACCATCGACGACCTGCCCTGGCAGCGGATGGACAGCACGCCGCCGGCGCGGCTGCGCAGCGGGCATGCGGCGCTGATCGCGCAGCTGAAGCAGGCCGGCGTGCCGGTCACCGGCTTCGTCAACGAGGACAAGCTCGAAGTCGACGGCGTCGTGCAACCCGAACGCATCGCGATGCTGCGCGACTGGCTGGACCTCGGCGCGGACCTCGGCAACCACACGTACGGCCACGTCGACGCGCACGTCGTCGGCATTCCCGCATTCGAGGACGCGATCGTGAAGGGCGAGCGCGTGCTGCGGCCGATGATGGCCGAGCGCGGCGCCGCGCCGCGCTGGTTCCGCCATCCCTACCTGCGCGCCGGGCAGACCGATGCGGACAAGCAGGCGATCGTCGACTTCCTCGTCGCGCACGGCTATCGCGTCGCACCGGTGACGGTCGACAACGGCGAATGGGTGTGGGCTTTCGCGTATGAGCACGTGCTCGACGGCCAGCCCGACACGCCCGAACGCGCGGCGCTGCTCGAACGCCTGCGCCTGGGCTACGTGCCGTACATGCTCAACAAGCTCGATTACTACGAGGCGCAGTCGCAGGCGCTGCTGGGTTACGCGCTGCCGCAGGTGCTGCTGATCCACGCCAACGCGCTCAACGGCGACGCCTATGGCGCGCTGGTCGGCGGCATCCAGCGCCGCGGCTACCGCTTCGTCACGCTCGACGAGGCGATGCGCGATCCCGCCTACGCGCGACCCGACGGCTACCACGGCCGCTACGGCCCGAGCTGGCTGCATCGCTGGGCGATGGCCGAGCAGAAGCCGAAAACGTTCTACGCCGGCGAACCGGAAGTGCCGAAGTGGGTGATGGACCTCGCCGGCGTGGACGGCGAGTGATCAGGCCAGCACCTCAACCGCATCGCCCGTGCGCAGCGTGCCGGTGCCGCGGGCGATGAGGTTCATGCCGAAGGTGACACCGGCCGGCGTGCGGCGATAGGCCTTCAGCGTCTCCAGCGGCTCACCGTCGTCGCGACGCCGGCCCAGCGCGGGATCGACCGTCGTGAACACGCAGCGCGTGCACGGCTTCACTGCATCGAACACGACCTCGCCGATGCGCAGCCGCCGCCAGCCGTCCTCCGCATGCGCTTCGGCACCGGCGACAACGAGGTTCGGACGGAAGTGCGCCATCGTCACCGGCGGCCGGCCCGACGCGGCAAGACGTGCGTTGAGGCCGTCCACCGCGGCCTGCGAGATCAGCAGCAGCGGATAGCCGTCGGCGAAGCTGACTTCATCGCCCTCGCAGCCGTAGGCGGGATCGACCGGTCGCTGCACCGCGGCGTCCATCCACACCAGCCGCACGTCGCGCTGCAGGCAGGCCGACAGCCATGCGTGCGCCGCGGCATCGGCGAGCGGCGCGTCGACGCGGTCCTTCCACACGGTGACCGCGATGCGCGGCGCGCCCGACGACGGCGGCGCGACCGCGAGCGACGGCCGTCCCGGTGCGGACAGGCGCAAGCCGTCGCCATCGGGCTCGGCGCGGACCAGCACCAGTTCCGGCACCGCGCGGGCGGTGACGAAGCGACCGTCGGCATCGACCACCAGCCAGCGCCGGTCGAAGCGCGGGCCGCGCGGCTCGATGGCGAGCGCATCGACCGTCAGGCCGGCGGCGGATTTCAGCGGATGGAGATGGAGCGAGTGCAGGTGCAGCGACGGCAGGCGCATGGCGGTCTCCGGTGGCCGCGCATTGTCGCGCGATCGCGCCCGCGGCGCTGCATCCGGACGGCCGCCGCGTACGTACCGTCTCGGCGGCTGAGACGGCCGCGCCGATAGAATCCGCCCATGCAGCTGTCCCGCAAACTCGCCGTCCTGGCCGACGCCGCCAAGTACGACGCCTCCTGCGCCTCCAGCGGCGCCGGCGGCCGCAATTCGCTGAAGTCCGGCGGCATCGGCAGCACCGAGGGCATGGGCATCTGCCACTCGTACACGCCCGATGGCCGCTGCGTGTCGCTGCTGAAGATCCTGCTGACGAATTTCTGCATCTACGACTGCGCCTACTGCATCAACCGCGCCAGCAGCAACGTGCCGCGCGCGCGATTCACGCCGGATGAAGTGGTGCGGCTCACGCTCGACTTCTACAAGCGCAACTACATCGAAGGCCTGTTCCTCTCCAGCGGCATCATCCGCAACGGCGACTACACGATGGAGCAGCTGGTCGAGGTCGCGCGCAGCCTGCGCGAGGACCATCGCTTCGCCGGCTACATCCACCTGAAGACGATCCCCGAAGCCTCGCCCGAACTGCTGGCGCTGGCCGGGCGCTACGCCGATCGCCTCAGCATCAACATCGAGCTGCCGACCGAGGCCGGGCTGAAGGCACTCGCGCCGGAAAAGCAGCTGCCCGGCATCCGCGCGGCGATGGGCACGGTGCACGCGAAGATCGAGGAAACGCTGGACGCGCGCAAGCCGGCGAAGACGAGCAACGCCACGCCGAAGCGCAAGCGTCCGCCGCGCTATGCACCGGCCGGTCAGAGCACGCAGATGATCGTCGGCGCCGACGATGCCGACGACCGCAGCATCCTGCGCACCGCGCACGGCCTGTACGACGCTTACCGCATGCGCCGCGTCTACTACTCGGGCTTCAGTCCGATCCAGGACGCCTCGTCGCGGCTGCCAGTGCAGGCGCCGCCGCTGCTGCGCGAGCATCGCCTGTACCAGGCCGACTGGCTGCTGCGGTTCTACGGCTTCGAGGTGGACGAGATCGCGCCCGCGCCGAAGACATCGGAAAGCACGATGCTCGATCTCGACATCGACCCGAAGCTCGCGTGGGCGCTGCGCCACCCCGAACGTTTCCCGGTCGACCTCAACACGGCGCCGCGCGAGGATCTGCTGCGCGTCCCGGGGCTGGGCACGCGCAACGTCGACCGCATCGTGATGGCGCGCCGCCACGGCCGCCTGCGCATCGCCGACCTCGCACGGCTGCGCGCGCCGATGCAGAAGCTGCTGCCGTTCGTGCAGCTGCTCGATCATCACCCGCGCCGCAGGCTCGACGATCCGGCGACGCTGCGCGCGCAGCTGGCGCCGAAGCCGCGACAGCAGGACCTGTTCGCGGCATGACGCTCGCATGACCCTCTATCGCGCCCGCATCGATCCGCCGTGGGACCTCGACGCCTGGCGCGTGGCCGCGCGCGCCGGCCTGCGTGCGGGGCTGTGGCCGGAGGACATCGACTGGGACGGCGACGCGCAGGGCAGCCTGCTCGCCGCACCCGACCTCGCCACCGCCGAGGCCGTGCACGCGGCGCCGGAAGTCCCCGCGGCGCTGTTCGATCTCGCGGGCGCGGTGCTCTGCCATCGCGAGCCGCAACGGCATGCGCTGCTGTATCGCATCGCCTTCCGCATCGCGCAGGGCGAGCGCCACCTGCTCGCGCGCGTGACCGATCCCGACGTGCGCCGCGCCGCGGAGCTGGCGAAGGCGGTCGGTCGCGACACGCACAAGATGAAGGCATTCGTGCGTTTCCGCGAAGTGCCAGGCGAAACCGATGCGTTCATCGCATGGTTCGAGCCGGACCACCACATCCTCGACCGCGTCGCACCATTCTTCGCGCGGCGTTTCGCGGGCATGCGCTGGGCGATCCTCACGCCGTACCGCAGCGTGGCGTGGGACGGCCACGCGCTCGCGTTCGGCCCGGGCGCGCAGCGCGCCGACGCGCCCGCGGACGATGCGCGCGAAGACCTGTGGCGCACGTACTACGCGAACATCTTCAACCCGGCGCGGCTCAACCCGCGGATGATGCGTCAGGAAATGCCGCAGAAATACTGGAAGCACCTGCCCGAGACGCAACTGCTGCCCGAACTGGTGCGCACCGCCGGCGTCCGCGTCCGCGACATGGCCGAACGCGAAGCGCAGCCACCGCGACGGCGCCGTCCATCGCCGCGCGACACGCCGTAGACTGCGGCTTCCTGCCACCATCGAGCCATCGCCATGCCTGGTCCCGCCCGCGCCGGCGTCCTGATCTACGCCAGCGACCGCGATCGCCTCGAACGCTTCTACGGCGAGGTCGCCGGCATGCGCCGGCTGCACGCCGACGAACACATCGCGGTACTCGAATCCGACGACCTGCAACTCGTCCTGCACCGCATCCCGGCGCACATCGCCGCCGACATCGTGATCACGTCACCGCCACAACGTCGCGAGGACGTCGCCATGAAGTTCTTCCTCACCGTGCCCGACCTTGATCGCACCGCCGAACGCATCGCCGCCCTCGGCGGCGCCCTGTTCGACGAACGCTGGCAGGGCCCGGGCTTCACCGTGTGCAACGCGATGGATGCGGAGGGGAATGTGTTCCAGGTGCGCGCCGGAGTGGTGATCTAAATATATCTATCCACTATTCAAAATAACCGGCATAGCGAACGAGCTTAAAGTATCTAGAAAGCGAACAAAGAACCTCCGCTGTTCCACCACTCCACTGATACGCCTCGTTTACGAGCTGCACATCAATAATTGATTGAATATTTCCGACATCCTCGGAGTACCCACTTTTCTTAATTGAATTCCATGTTTTTCTCGAATTATCCACATACTGACTGATTGCATCAGACAAGTTATAATTTATTCGAGAGAAACCATGTTTTCTTGTGGCGACATATTCAATGTTTTTATCGCCCACCAGAAATTCCCTGCAAATCTTTCTGGAATCCCCTCCATTTTCCAACTCATCAAACATTGATCGATTTTTTTGAAAAAGCACGCAAAGAAAAAACAAGAAAACCGTATGCACAGGCTGACCAATAGATGCGACAGCGGACTCAGCCATTTGAAATACTTGCTTTTGTGATCTCACATCAAGTTCAGAAGCACGAAAAATCCAAGAGATGCCAAGGACAACCAACTCCCGTTTATCCTTTTCCGTTCCTTGGAAGGGCAGGAAGTGCTCCTTTGATGAAAGAATTTCACTAAAATCATAAAGTTCTTCAACATGACTCATGGAACCCAACGAGGGCAGCTCAATCGATTGATCGAAAAAACGTTTCAGATACATCTCGGAATCGAAGCCTTGCCCATAAACCGCGCAAACGGAATGCCTGAGCTGCGAGAGGTTAGTCGATACAACAAAACAGACCTTGTCCATCCCGAAGATGTGCTTGACCTCTTCAAGCATTGAGATCGCATAAGTCGGCCGGCATCGATCCAGTTCGTCGATGAACACGAACAGCGGGTACTTCGCATCTGCCTGCTCGTGAATCAGGTCGATGAGATCGACCAAAGCCTTCTTGAAGTCGCGAATGTCCGACTTCCGCCGTTGGTGCTCCTGGATCGAGACATCGAACACCTTGTCGAGGACTTCCTCTGCAGAGGACGCCAAACTTGTCTTGTGATTCGATTCGCCATTGCCGGCTTTGTCGCTGCTGTCGAGTATTTCCTGAAGGCCAACGCCGATGGCCTTCTGCAGCATGCCAGAAGCAACCACCTTGGCCACCGGCATCACGCTCTTCCTCAGCTTCCTGCCCGCATCAACGACCAACGCGCGCGCTTTCCTCTCAATGGTTTTTGTCTTGGGCAGCTTGCCGATCCACTGCTTCATCTCCTCGTTGATCTCGGCCATCAACGCGACCGACGCCTCTTCGCCGATGTCGTTCTCCCAGGCATCGAAGAGCACGACGGGATAGCCCTGGCGCCGAAGGTCGTCGGTCCATCGCTTGACGAAGAAACTCTTGCCGGCGCCCCATGCCGCATCGAGGGCGACCGTCCATCCTCGCTGCCCTTCCTTGGCCGAAATCAACTCGGTTCGCGCGACCAACGCTTTCGTCAGGAAGTCGGCAAACTCGCGACGACCAAGCAGGTCGTCGCCCCAGATGTCATCGTCGGTTTCGGTCATGCCGCTTCTCCCTGATCGCGGTTGATCATTCCACCATGAGCGACTGCAAAGCCCTTACGCCAGATACCCCCCATCCACCGTCAGGCACGTGCCGGTGACGTAGCTCGCGGCCGGCGACAGCAGGAACAGGGCAGCGGGGGCGATCTCGTCGGGCTGGGCGCTGCGGCCCATCGGGATCAGTTGCGACATCATCGCCATCAGTTTCGGGTTGCCGGTGATGGCGGAGGCGAATTTGGTGTCGGTCAGGCCCGGCAGCAGCGCGTTGATGCGGATGCCGTGCGCGGCGAGTTCCTTGGCGAAGCCTTCGGTCATGTTGACGATGCCGGCCTTGGTCATCGAGTAGATGCCCTGCCCGTGCGCGGGGCGCTTCGCGTTGACCGATGCGACGTTGACGATGGCGCCGCCTCCGTGGTCCTTCATCCGCTTCGCCGCCTGCGCGGTGGTCCAGAAGTAGCCACGCAGGTTCACTTCGACCGTCTTCTCGTAGCTGCCGAGGTCCATGTCGAGCATCGGCCCGAAGTACGGATTCGCGGCGGCGTTGTTGACCAACAGGCTGGCGAACTTGCCTTCCGCATCGAGCGCGGCGAACAGCGCCTCGATCGCGGCCGGGTCGCCGACGTGCAGCGCGCGCGCCTCGGCGGAACCGCCGGCGTCGCGGATGGCCGCGGCCACGGTCTCGCAGGCGTCGACCTTGCGCGAGGTGCAGACCACGTGCGCGCCGTGCGCGGCGAGCAGGTGGGCGATGGCCTCGCCGATGCCGCGCGAGGCGCCGGTGACGAGGGCGGTTCGACCGGTGAGGTCGAAGAGCGGATCATGGGACGACATGCGGGGCTCCATGGCCGGAACCGCCGGCCTGATAAGCTGGGGAGACTACCGCAGGAACCCCCTTCATGACCTCACGTCGCGTCCTGATCACCGGTGCCGGCAGCGGCTTCGGCCTCGCCCTCGCGCAGCGCTACGCCCGCACCGGCGCGCGCGTGGCCTGCGTCGACCTGACCGTCGAACGTGCCGAAGTCGGACGCGCATCGCTGACCGGCGACGGCCACCTCGCACTGGCCGCGGACGTGGGCGACGACGCGGCGATGCAGGCGCTTCACGACGCGGTGATGGCGACGTGGGGCGGCGTCGACGTGCTGGTGAACAACGCCGGCATCGCCTCCGCCGGCGCGTTGGTCGACACCACGATGGACGAATGGCGGCGCATCCTCGAGATCGACCTGCTCGGCGTGGTCCGCGGCTGCCGGCTGTTCCTGCCGCACATGATTGCCGCTGGCCGCGGCCAGGTCCTCAACACCGCCAGCTTCGCCGGCCTCGCCGGCGCGCCGGGCATCATGAGCTACGGCGTGGCGAAAGCCGGCGTGATCGCGCTGTCCGACCAGCTGCGCGCGGAACTGCACGGCACCGGCGTGCGCGTGGGCGTGATCTGCCCGGCGTTCTTCCGCACCAACCTGATGGAAACCGCGATCGCCGACGACGCGACGAAAGCGAAGGTGCAGCGCTGGATGGACCGCTCGCCCGACAAGCCCGAGGCCGTCGCCGACCGCGCCTTCGCCGCCGCCGAGCGCGGCGACTTCCTGATCCTGCCGACGCAGCGCGAACCCGGCCGCTGGCGCATGAAGCGCTGGTTCCCGGGGCTGTATTTCCGGATGCTGCTGAAACTGGCGGCGCAGCGCACGCGCTGACGCGACATCGGCGGCACTTCGCGTGCCGCCGATGTTTGTCGCTCGGGATCACCGCGGGAATCCGTGCTCCCATGCGTGGATGTCGTTCCACCACGGCGGCGGTTCCGGCGGCCACGGGCGCGGCGGCCACGGCCACTGCGGCGGCCATCCAGGCGGTCTCCGCGGCCATCCCGCACCGCGCGGCGGCATCACATCGGGCGGGATCGGCGTCAGCCCGGGGAACGGCGCGCGCGCGGAAAGAAGTCGCGCAGATTCGATCGCGGGATCGACGACCGACACGAGATGCTGCTCGACGGCCTCGACCGCCTCCAGCGCTTCGGCGAGCACCCGACCGTAGCCTTCCTCGGTCTTCGCGGCCTTCGCCGCGGCGATGGTGTCGTTGAGTTCCTTGGCGCAGGCATCGACCGCCGCGGGCGCGACCTGCACCTCGCCGCGACGCAACACGATCGCGAGGTTGCGCAGGTCGATCGCACGGACCAGCAGTTGCTTCTGGAGCTTCGGATTGCTCGACTTGATGCCCGCGCCGGAGACGCCGGCGGAGGCGTTGTTCAACAGCAGAACCAGATCGGTCATGGTGGATTCTCCTCGAAAATCGGGTACCGGCCACTCGTGCGGGCGGTGGAGCCGGTCGGCGGGCTCCAGGGAAGATCGATCAGACAAGCGCGGCGAACTGGAGGTACAACTTCGCCAGACGCATGAAGTTCTCGCGCTGCAGATGCACCAGGCGCGCCTTCTGTTTCGCGCTCAGGTGTCCGTCGATCAGATCGAGGAAGGCGTCGTGCGACTGCCATGCAGCCAGCATGAGGCCCGCTTCCGGCGTGGCGCACAGATCGCGTTCGCTCAGGCCGAGCTTGCCGGTCGGCTGGGTTGACGCGGCCTGCTCGCAGGCTTCGATTCGCTGGCGTTCGTCCTCCATCAGAAAATGCTGTTCCAGCACTTGCCGACGCAGTTCGCGCGCATCGCTGCCGCTCGCGCCGTTGGCGATCACGATCCGTTCGAGCAGGTTCATCTTCGAAGTCGCCTTCTCCAGCGACTTGTCATCCCTGAGCGCGAGGACCAGTGCGCGGAACGCACCATCGACGCGGCCCCGCCGTTCGGCGACGATCGAGCGGATCTCCTCCGCGCTGCGATGCTCCTTCGACAGTTCCTCGACGAAGCCGACCAGTTCGCCGATCGCTGCCGTCTGCTCGTCCGGAATCTTTTCCGCCTTGAATGCGGAAAGCAGCGTATTGAGGTCACCCGCGGCGGCGGTGAAGTCTTCCTTCGCGCCGAGTTCGGGATCGACCGATGCCTTGGCCAGTGCGTCCAGATAGTGCCCGATGAAGGACAGCGCCGCGTAGCGGCTACCCAGATCACCTCGGCCGAGATCGTGGAGCGGCTGATCGTTCGTCCTCTGCCGATCGCCGCTGCAAAGCCGGTTTCCTGGCAGATCGTCACGTACATATGACGGCGCCATCGATTCCGGCTTGCAGGCGGGATCCAGCTGATAGGTCGCGATCCAGAATTCGCGGTCCTGCTGGATGAGGCCGTCGTAGAAGGCACGGCCCTTCGATTGCGCGTCCCTGGCAGCGGCGACGTATTCGCTCGTCTCCAGCCGCAGCAGTTTGTCGTGGGCGCATCCGGGCAGGACCAACAGCGCGGCGAGCGCAATGCAATCGAAACGAACCCGAGCCATGACCGACATCCTTTCGCGTGGAATGTGTCGATCGTTATGCCATCGGTCCGCCTTGCGGATGGCATCCTGCCGGCATCAGTGCGGGCGCGGCCACGCAAGCACCGGCACGGCCCGGAAATCCGGAATCGGTCAGCGCCGATCCTTCATCGCCATCACCACGCCCAGTCCCGCAAGCAGCGACACCGCGGCGGTGCCGCCGTAGCTGAGCAGCGGCATCGGCACGCCGACGACGGGCAGCAGGCCGGAGATCATGCCGCCGTTGATCACGACGTAGACCGAGAACGCGAGGCCGAGCGCGCCGGCGAGCAGGCGGCCGTAGGTGTCGCGGGCTTCGCTGGCGATCCACAGGCAGCGGCCGACGACGAACAGGTACAGCGCGAGGGTGATGCTGACGCCGACCCAGCCGAATTCCTCGGACAGCACGGCGAAGATGAAATCGGTGGTGTGTTCGGGCAGGTAGTCGAGGTGCGACTGCGTGCCCTCACCCCAGCCCTGCCCGGTCCAGTGGCCGGAGCCGATCGCGATCTTCGACTGGATGATGTTCCAGCCGGTGCCCAGCGGATCGCGTTCGGGCTCGAGGAAGGTGAGGATGCGGTCCTTCTGGTACGGCCGCAGCAGCTTGAACCACGCCAGCGGCGCGATCGCGGCCACGGCGGCGCCCGCGGCCGCGAACCAGCGCCACGGCAACCCTGCGAGGAACAGCACGAACGCGCCGCTGATGGCGACCAGCATCGCGGTGCCGAAGTCGGGCTGCAGCAGGATCAATCCCGTCGGCACGGCGATGATGCCGCCGGCGATCAGCACCGTGGACACGCGCGGCGGCAGCGGGCGCTGGTGCAGGAACCACGCAACCATCATCGGCAGGCTGAGTTTCAGCACTTCCGACGGCTGGAAATAGAACACGCCGAGGTTGATCCACAGGTTGCCGTGCTTGCCCTGGCCGATCAGCAGCACCAGCAGCAGCGGCGCCAGCGAGCCCAGGAACACCAGCGGCGTGACGCTGCGCAGCCCGGCCGGCGACACGCGCGACAGCAACCACATGCCGCCGAGGCCGATCACGTAGCGCGAGCCCTGCGCGATGACGAGCTTCGGGTTCTCGTTGCCGGCGCTGTACAGCACCATCAGGCCGATCACCATCAGCGCGAGCAGCGCGCCGAGCAGCGGCAGGTCGATCGTGCGCGTGAAGCGCAGGAACAGGTCGAGCAGCCAGCGGACGAACGCCTTCATCGCGTCACCGCCGGCACGCGCGGGGGCGACGGCAACACCGGCGCCGGCGCGGGCGCGGACTGCGCCGCGGCGGCGGGTGCGACGACGGGCGGCGTCGCCGTCGTCGTTGCGGGAGTCGTGCCGGTCGCGGCGGGCGGCGTCGCGGCATCGACGCTCTCGACGCCCTCCGGCAGCTTGCCCAGCACCCAGGCGTCGAGGATCTTGCGCGCGATCGGCGCGGCGGTGCTGGCGCCGAAGCCGCCGCCTTCCACGACCACTGCCACCGCGATCGTCGGGTTCTCCGCCGGCGCGTAGCCGACGAACAGTGCGCGATGGCGCAGGTGCATCGGCAGCGCGCGCGGGTTGAGGCTGACGTTGCCGCGACGGCTCACGACCTGCGCCGTGCCGGTCTTGCCGGCGATGTGGTACGTCAGGCCGCCGCTGATGTTGCGCGCGGTGCCGCCGGGGCCGTGCACGACGCGCATCATGCCTTCGCGCACCACTTGCAGGTGTTCGGCGCTCTCGGTGATGCGGCGCGGCACGGGCTGCGGCACCATCGTCCACGGCTTGTCGAAATCGGCGCGGGTTTCCTTCACCAGGTGCGGCGGCCGCAACTGACCGCCGTTGGCCAGCGCACCGATGCCCTGCGCCAGTTGCAGCGGCGTGACCTTCCAGAAGCCCTGGCCGATCGCGCTGATCACGGTGTCGCCGAGATACCACGGCCCCTGGCTCTTGGCATGCGCGCGCTTCCACGCCGGCGACGGCAGGATGCCGCCGGATTCACCGGCGAGGTCGATGCCGGTCGGCTTGCCGAAGCCGTACTTGTCCATGTACTGGTCCATGAGGTCGATGCCCATGTCCAGCGACAGCTTGTAGTAGTACGTGTTGACCGAATCGCCGATCGACTTGCGCATGTCGGTCCAGCCTTGGCCGCTGTGCGAGTCGCGATAGCCGCGTTTCTGGCCGGGAATCCGGAATTCGCCGGAGGCGAAGACCTTGTCCTCCGGTGTGCGCTTGCCGCTGTCCAGCGCGGACAGCGCGAACAGCGGCTTGAGCGTCGACCCCGGCGCGACGCCACCCAGCACGTTGCGGTTGAACAGCGGCTTCGCCGGATCGTCCATCAGGAGGCGGTAGTCGGCATGCGAGATGCCGTTGACGAACAGGTTGGGGTCGTAGCTCGGCACGCTGACCATCGCCAGCACTTCGCCGGTGCGCGGATCCACCGCGACCGCCGAGCCGGTGAGATCGCCGAACGCCGCCATCGCCGCGCGCTGGAGGTCGGTGTCGATGCTCAGGCGCAGGTCGACGCCCGGCCGCGCGGGGATGCGTCCGACGCGATCGATGATGCGGCCGTCGACGTTCGTCTCGATCTGCTCGTAGCCGATGCCGCCGCGCAGTTGCGCGTCGTAGAAACGTTCCAGCCCCGACTTGCCGGTGTGGGTGAAGGCCGCGGTGCCGTCGCCCATCTTCTCCAGGTCGTTCTTGTCGACGCGGCCGACGTAGCCGATCACGTGCGCGAACAGGTCGCCGTAGGGATAGCGCCGGGTGAGGTACGGCACCAGTTCGACGCCCGGGTATTTCCAGCGATCGACGGCGAAGCGCGCGGCTTCCTCGTCGGTGATCTTCAGCCGCAGCGTCACCGGCAGGAAGCTGCGGGTGACGTGGCGGGTGTCGTTGAAGCGCTGGATGTCGTCCGGCGTGAGCGCGATGATCTTCGCCAGCGAAGCGACGGTGGCGTCGACGTCGCCGGCCTCGGCCGGCACCACGTCGAGGCGGTACGCCGGCACGTTGTCGGCCAGCACGCGGCCCTTGCGGTCGTAGATCAGGCCGCGGGCCGGCACCTCGGGGCGCTGCTTGATGCGGTTGGCCTGCGACTTGCGCGCATAGTCGCTGTGCTGCAGCACCTGCAACCGGAAATACCAGCCGCACAGGCCGCCGATCGCCAGTACCACGCAGATGAAGCCGAACGCGGCGCGGGCGCGGAAGCGCGCGGCGTCCTGCGCGGAATTGCGGATGTAGCCACGCGGCGCCATCGCCGCCTCAGCGCCTGCGGCCCATGCGCAGGCCGTCGAGCAGCACGAACAGCGGCGGCCACAGCACGGCGCCGAGCAGCGGCGCGAGCCAGTGCATCCAGTGTTCCTGGCGCTGGCCGAGCACGAAGTGGATGGCGGCGACCACGACCTGGTCGTTCAGCAGCAGGCCGCCGATCGCCAGCGCCTGCTGCGCGGTCGGGAAGAACCGCAGCTGCGGACGGAAGCGCTGGAGGATGAAGGTGATCACCGACAGCCGCAGCGCCTGCTCGCCGAGCACGCTGCCGAAGGCGATGTCGGCGATCACGCCGATGACGAACGCGCGACCGAGGCCGACGCGATCGGGATCTTCCAGCAGCCAGTACGCGAGCACCAGCGCCAGCCAGTACGGGCGCAGCGGCTGGAACGCCACGGGAAGCGGCAGCAGCCCGAGCAGCAGCGCCGCGAACACGCTCACCGGGAACAGCCACGGGCGACGGACGCGGCTCATCGCGCGGGCTCCGTCGCAGGCGAGACCGGGGACACGGCCGCGGGCGCGTTCGCCGGGACATTCGCGGCGGCGGCCGGTTTCGAAGCAGACGTCGACGGCGGCTTCGCGGCGGGCGTGCCGGTCGGCGGCTTCGTGCCGGTGGTCGCCGGCGATGCCGGCACATCGGGCGTCGCCGCGCCGGTCGCGGGCGGGGTGGAGGTCGGCGCCGCCGGCACGGGCGGTGCCGGCACGCGACGCAGCAGCAGCACGTCGCGACCACGATCGAGCTGCGCGGCGGGACGCAGGTCGCCGACGAGGAAGATGCGGCTCTCGTCGCGGCGCAGGCGGACGATGGTGCCGACCGGGAAGCCCGGCGGGAAACGGCCGCCCAGCCCGGAGGTGACCACCTGGTCGCCCACTTTCACGTCGCTGGAGGTCGGGATGTTCGCCACTTCGATGCGGTCGCCGCGGCCGTAGGCCACGAGGCGGATGCCGTTGCGCGCGATCGTCACCGGCACCGCGTGGTCGGGATCGGTTAGCAGCAGCACGGTCGCGGTGCTCGGCCGCACCTCGATGACCTGTCCGAGCAGGCCGCCGGCGTCGATCACCGGCTGGCCCATGCGCACGCCCTGGTCGCCGCCGACGTCCAGCACCAGCCGCTGGCGGGTGGGATCGAGCGCGATGTCGAGGATCGGCGCGAGCTGTACGTCCAGGCCGCTGCGCTCGACCGTGCCGAGCAGGCCGCGCAGGCGCGCGTTCTCGTCCGCCGCCGCCTGCAGCCGCGCGATGCGCGCACCACTGATCAGCAGCGCATTGCGCAGGGTCTGGTTCTCGTGCATCAGCCGCGCACGCGTGGCCGCGTCGTCGCGCACGGTGTCGCCGAGCTTGGCCGGCAGCCCGGCCAGCCGCCACAGCGGCTGCGCCAGCGTTTCCAGCTGCGAGCGGATCGAGGTCAGCCAGCTTCCGCGATGGTCGGCGACCATCAGCGCGACCGCGAGCGCCAGCGCGACCAGCAGCCGCAGGGTCCCGGCGATGTCCTCGGAGCGCGATGCGGAAGGGCCGGCGTAGGGAGGCACGTCAGGAAGTCGGGGAAAGGGTCGCGGGCGGGTGGCGATGGGACGCGTGGAGCGGCTTGGCGCGGGCCCCTGCTTCGCCACTTCCCGTGGGCCGCGCAGGAGAAGAGCCGGAGGGCGCCGCAACCGTGGATCATCCTGCTCCACGCCTCCCCGTCGCCGCGGGCGACAGGGAGGAAGCGCACGGACTCACTCCGGCGAGAAGAACTCGTTGCCGTGCATGTCGACCAGTTCCAGCGCGCGGCCGCCGCCACGGGCGACGCAGGTCAGCGGATCGTCGGCGACCTGCACGTGCAGGCCGGTTTCCTCGCTGATCAGCTTGTCGAGGTCGCGCAGCAGCGCGCCGCCACCGGTCAGCACGATGCCGCGTTCGGCGACGTCGGCGCACAGTTCCGGCGGGGTCTGCTCCAGCGCCAGCTTCACCGCGCTGGTGATGCCGCCCAGCGGCTCGCGCAGGGCGTCCAGCACTTCGTTGGAGTTGAGCTTGATCACGCGCGGCACGCCTTCGGCGAGGTTGCGGCCGGAGACTTCCATCTCCAGCACCGTCGCCTGCGGGTAGGCGCAGCCGATCTCCAGCTTGATGCGCTCGGCGGTGGCTTCGCCGATCAGGGTGCCGTGCGCGCGGCGCACGTAGTTGATGATCGCCTCGTCGAAACGGTCGCCGCCGATGCGCACCGACTGCGCGTAGACGATGCCGTTGAGCGCGATCACCGCGATCTCGGTGGTGCCGCCGCCGATGTCGATGACCATCGAGCCGCGGGCCTCGGTCACCGGCAGGCCGGCGCCGATCGCGGCGGCCATCGGTTCCTCGATCAGATACACCTCGCGCGCGCCGGCTTCTTCGGCGGATTCCTTGATCGCGCGGCGTTCCACGTTCGTCGAACCGCAGGGCACGCACACCAGCACGCGCGGGCTGGGTTTGAGGAAGCGCGACTTGTGCACCTTGCGGATGAAGTACTTCAGCATTTCCTCGGTGTAGGTGAAGTCGGCGATCACGCCGTCCTTCATCGGACGCACCGTGGTGATGTGGCCCGGCGTGCGGCCGAGCATCTGCTTGGCCTCGGCGCCGACCGCGGCGACCGAACGGTTGCCGCCGCCGACGCGGTCGTGGCGCACCGCGACCACCGACGGCTCGTTGAGCACGATGCCCTGGCCGCGGACGAAGATGAGGGTGTTGGCCGTGCCCAGGTCGATGGACAGGTCATTGGAGAACATGCCGCGGAACTTTTTGAACATCGGGATGGCGTGCCGGGTGGGAGCGGACGGAGGCGGCGAAGGAGGTGCCGGGGGACGATCAGGCCGCGGAATGCCCGGACGGCGCGCCCGTGGAAAATCAGGCGCGCCTGGGCGATTCTGGGACGCAATAGCGTAGCAAAAAAACGCCGTTCGCCGCGGACTTCCGGCGCATTCCGGAAGCCCGGGCGCAGGTCCGGGACGACCCGCGGCAGGCCTGCGGGCAGGTCGTGGAGGGTGGGCGGAAGCCCGGGGCCGCTGGCCTCGCGGCCGGGCCAGCCTTACCCTATGCGGCCGGCCAAGCCGGCCACCCCACCCACTTACGGATGAAGACGACGCGATGGCAGCCCTGATCTGCGGATCCCTGGCCTACGACACCATCATGGTGTTCCCCGACCAGTTCAAGAACCACATCCTCCCGGACAAGGTCCACATCCTGAACGTCTCGTTCCTGGTGCCGCGGATGCGCCGCGAGTTCGGCGGCTGCGCCGGCAACATCGCCTACAACCTGAAGCTGCTGGGCGGCGATCCGATCCCGATGGCCACCGTCGGCGCCGATTTCGCCCCGTACCGCGAGTGGTTCACGGAGATGGGCATCAACCTGGACCGCATCAAGGAAATCCCGGAGCTGTTCACGCCGCAGGCGTTCATCACCACCGACCACGACAACAACCAGATCACCGCCTTCCACCCGGGCGCGATGATGCGGTCGTACGAGAACCACGTGAAGGACGTGCCGGGCGTCACCTTCGGTATCGTCAGCCCCGACGGCCGCGAGGGCATGCTGCAGAACTCGAAGGAATTCGCCGAGTGCGGCATCCCCTTCATCTTCGACCCGGGCCAGGCGATGCCGCTGTTCAACGGCGAGGAGCTGCGCGCGTTCATCGAGCAGGCCGACTACGTCACCGTGAACGACTACGAGTCCAACCTGCTGCAGGAACGCACCGGCTGGGACGAGAAGACCATCGCCGGCAAGGTGAAGGCCTACATCGCCACCCAGGGCCCGCGCGGCGCCCGGATCTTCGCCGACGGCAACGTGCACGACATCCCGCCGGCCCACGAGCGCCGGGTCACCGACCCGACCGGCTGCGGCGACGCGTTCCGCGCCGGCCTGATCTTCGGCATCGAGAAGGGCTACGACTGGCCGACGATCGGCCGGATCGGCAACCTGATGGGCGCGCTGAAGGTCGAGCACCCCGGCACCCAGAACCAGCGCTTCGACTACGCCGAATTCGACGAGCAGTTCCGCCAGCAGTTCGGCTACTCGCTCTGAGCCGGGCACCGGGGGGCCGCTGATCCGGCCCGCCGATACCGGGCCGCCGGTCGCACCGACGCAACGTCCGGGCGCCGGCGCGCCTCTCCGTACGGGGGCGCCCGCAGGCGCCCGCCCCATCCCCCTTCCACGGAGTCCCGCATGTCCATCGCCTACTGGTGCCTCTTCGTCGCGGCCGCGCTGCCCTACATCTGGGTCGGCCTGAGCCGCGCCGGCCTCGGCCGCTACGACAACCACGATCCCCGCGGCTGGAGCGCCGCGCAGACCAACCCGCGCGCCAAGCGCGGCTATGCGGCGCACCTGAACGCCTTCGAGGCCTTCGCCCCGTTCGCCGCGGGCGTGCTGGCGGCGCAGGCCGCGGGCGTCGACCCGGGCCGGATCGCGACGCTGTCGGTCGCCTTCATCGTCTGCCGCATCCTGCACGGCGTGTTCTACCTGGCCGACCTGCACGCCTTCCGCTCGTTCAGCTGGATGGGCGGCTTCGGCTGCGTGCTTGCCCTGCTGGCGCAGGCGGCGCTCAAGGCGGCCTGAGGCCGCGGCACCTCGCCGATCCCGATCGACGGAAGGGCCCGTCGGCCTCGCGGCCGGCGGGCCTTTCACGTTCCCGGAGCCCGCTTCCGCCGGGCGTTTCCCGGTGCCCGCACTTTTCACGGGCACAAAAAAAGAGCGCGCACATGTAGTGCGCGCTCCCGGAGAAGACCATCCTGACGTCACCCGTGCAGGTGCGTTCCCCCCCTTGCAACCTCCGTATTGCAGCCAGCGTCCCTACCGGCTGGAGTGAGAATACCGATGCAAATTGCACAGGGAAGACCGGGGGGTCGTGCAGAACGGCCAATTCCGGTGAGCGCACTTCAGTAAATGTGGCTATCTCACTGATTTTAATGCTATCTGCGGTGGCATGCCACCAAAAGCAGACAGTGTAATGACAATTTCAGTATCCTCGTGAACGAAACTGGCAATTCGCTTATCTTCGACAAAAGTGTTTCGATAGGAACAAACGCAGCGCGTTCAGTGAACTGAATCACATAAAACCATGCATTCCCAGGATCGAATCCGCCTCGCACGGCGGCACGCCGGATTGTCACAGGCCCGTCTCGCGGAGGCGATCGGCGTCCAGCGCAGCGCGGTCAGCCACTGGGAGTCGCCCCAGGGCAAGAATCCCAGCGTCGACCACCTCCGGGCGGTGGCGATGGTGGCCGGTGTCGCCTTCGAATGGCTGGCGACCGGCCGCGGCAAGATGCAGCTGTCCGAGGACGCCGTGCTGGACTCGGTCTCGGCCGCCGACGCGCTGCTGGTCGAAGACCCGCTCGAACTGCGGCTGGTGCAGGCCTTCCGCGAGGCATCGCCGCGCACCCGCGTGGCGCTGGTGGAGATCGTCGAGGAACTGTCGGCCAAGCGCCTCGGCCGGACCCGGCCCAAGCGGCCTGGCAGCGGCGAATAGACCATACTTCACGCCGTCGCCGCTGCCGGAACCGATCGCGTCCGCACGGGTCCGATGCCTGCCTGTGGATGCCTCACGCCCGGATCACCCCCATGACCGCTTCGCCCCTTCGACGCCTGCTGCCCCCGGGCCCGTCCTTCCGACGCCTGCTGCGGCGTACGTTCGCCGCGCTCGCGCTGCTGCCGCTGTCCGCCGTGCCCGCCTGGGCGATCGACGAATCCGAGCTGCTGCCGGTGGACCAGGCCTACGTGGTTTCGGCCGAGGCCGCGGGCCCGGACAGCGTGCGGGTGCGCTGGAAGATCGCCGACGGCTACTACCTGTATCGGCACCGCACCAGCGTGGCCGCGATCTCGCCCGGCGCCACCGCCGGCGCGCTGCGGCTGCCGAAGGGCGAGCCGCACGAGGACGAATTCTTCGGCAAGACCGAAACCTACCGCGGTGATCTGGTCGCGACCCTGCCGGACATCGCCGGTGCCGCGGGGTCGGTGACGCTCAAGGTGAAGTACCAGGGCTGCGCCGATGCCGGCCTGTGCTACCCGCCACAGACCCGGATGCTGACCGTGGCCCTGCCCGGGGCCACCGCGAACGCCGATGGTCCGTCCGACTTCAACCCGCTGGCCCGCGGCACCGGGCCGGGGGGCAGCCTGCTCGGCGGCGGCAAGGCCGCGCCGCTGCCCGAGGAGCAGGCGTTCGGCTTCGACGCCATCGTCGGCGACGGCAACACCCTGCTGCTGCGGTTCTCGCCGGCGCCCGGCTACTACCTGTATCGCGACAAGACCCGCCTGCGGGTCGACGCCGACGGCATCGCCGCTGGCCGGCCGCAGTGGCCGCCGGGGCAATCGCACCACGACGAACACTTCGGTGACGTCGTCGTCTACTTCCAGCCGGTCGACGTGCCCCTGCCGCTGGTCCGCACCTCGCCCGATGCGCGCACGGTGACGGTGAAAGCCAGCTTCCAGGGCTGCCAGAACGACGGCATCTGCTATCCGCCGATGACCCGGTCGGTGCGGGTCGCACTGCCGCGCGGCCGCGTGCAGACTCCGACGGAAGCCGCGGCGGCGACCACGCCGGCCACGGCGACCGCGCCGATCGGTGTGACTCCGGACCCGGCCGGGACGCCGACGACGGACACGGCCACCATGCCCACCCCCGCGGGCAGCGCGCCGCAGGCCAACGCGCCCGGCGCCGATCCCGGCCCGACCCTGTTCGGCATGCAGCCGAACCTCGCGCTGGCGCTGCTCGCCGCGCTGCTGGGCGGGCTGATCCTCAACCTGATGCCCTGCGTGTTGCCGGTGCTGTCGATCAAGGTGCTGGGCCTGGTCGAAAGCGGCGAAAGCGCGCAGCGGCGACGCGCGCATGCGCTGTGGTACACGGCCGGCGTGCTGGTCAGCTTCGGCGCACTGGGTGCGCTGGCGATGGCGCTGCGGCAGGCGGGCATGGCGCTGGGCTGGGGCTTCCAGTTGCAGCAGCCGCTGGTGGTCGCCGCGCTGGGCCTGCTGATGTTCGTCTTCGGCCTGAGCCTGTCGGGCGTGTGGCAGGTCGGCGGGCGCTGGATCGGCGCCGGCCACGGCCTCGCCAGCCGCAGCGGCGCGGCCGGCGACTTCTTCACCGGCGTGCTGGCGGTGGTGGTCGCGGCACCGTGCACCGCGCCGCTGATGGGCCCGGCGCTGGGCTGGGCGTTCGCCGCCAGCACCGGCCTCGCCCTGCTGGTGTTCCTCGCGCTGGGACTGGGGCTGGCGCTGCCGTTCCTGCTGGTCGGTTTCGTGCCGGCGCTGGCGCGCTGGCTGCCGCGGCCGGGCGCGTGGATGGACACGTTCAAGCGTGTGCTCGCGTTCCCGCTGTACCTCACCGCGCTGTGGCTGGTGTGGGTGCTGGCGAAGCAGCGCGGCGCCGACGCCGTGGGCTGGTGGGGCCTCGCCGCGCTCGCGCTGGCGTTCGCGGCGTGGGCGTGGACGCATGCGCGCATGCACGGCACGCGCGCGGGGCTGGTCGCGGCGGTGCTGGCGATCGCGGGCGCGCTGTGGCCGCTGCAGGCGATCCGCACGCTGCCCGCGCCGGTGCGCGGCGATGCGACGTCGACGCAGGAAGACGGCCGCGTCGCGTACTCCGCGCAGCGCCTTGCCGACCTGCGCAAGGCCGGCCGCGTGGTGTTCGTGAACATGACCGCCGACTGGTGCGTCACCTGCAAGGCCAACGAAAAAGCCGTGTTCTCGCGCGACGGTTTCCGCGAGGCGCTGGCGAAATCCGACGCGGTCTACATGGTCGGCGACTGGACCGACGTCGATCCCGAGATCACCGCGTTCCTGCAGCGCTACAAGGCCGTGGGCGTGCCGCTGTACGTGGTGTTCCCGCGCGGCGGCGGCGAAGGCACCGTGCTGCCGACCGTGCTGACCCCGGGCATGGCGGAGGACGCGCTGGCGAAGGCGGCGGGGCGATGATCGATCCGCAACGCGACCCACTCGCCTGGTCGATGCTGATGTACGAACTGGACGATGCGCACGAGCATCTGGGCAACCTCATCCGCGACATGAAAGCGGACGAAGTCGATTTCCGCATCCAGCTCGCGCATGTCTACGCGCACCTCAACCGCGCCTGGAACCTGCGCGACAAGACGGACGCATGGCACGATCCATCGAATCCGGACCGGGATACGGAATACGAAGCCGCGCGCGCCTTCCCGACCGACCTCGAACCGATCGCATGACACCCCCGGCATCGCACGCCACCGCATGAAGACCCGCACCGTCCTGCTCGTCGCCTTCCTCGCCGCGCTGCTGGGCGGCATCGCCGGCATGGTGGTGCGTGGCCCGGGACCGCTGCTGCACACGCGGCTGGGGCAGGCGATCACGCTGTGGCTGGCGGACAGCAGCGACGTGCCCGCAGGCGTGACCGTGGCGCGCGAAGGCGACGTGGTGCCGCCGCTGCGATTGCCGGATCTCGACGGCCGGCCGATCACCTTGCCGGGCGCGTGGCCGGGCCGGCCCCTGCTGGTCAACGTCTGGGCGACGTGGTGCGCGCCCTGCCTGCACGAAATGCCGGAACTGCAGCGGTTCGCGCGGACGCAGGGCACGGCCGGCGTGCAGGTGGTCGGCGTCGCGCTGGACGATCCGGCGCAGGTCCGCGACTTCCTGGCCCGGCTGCCCGTGACCTATCCGATCCTGATCGACACCCCCGGCCGCGCCGACGCCGGCGTGGTGCTGGGCAACCCGAAGGGCGTGCTGCCGTATTCGGTGCTGATCGGCGCCGACGGCCGCGTGCTGAAGCGCCGGGTCGGGCCGTTCGAGCCCGGCGAACTGGACGGTTTCGTGGCCGACGCGCGCTGACGCAGCGCGTCCGGGCCGCCGCGCCCGGGCAATTCCGACCCGCTGCGGCAGTCCGATGCCGCCCCGCGGCAAGTGTCTCCTGTCGACGTCACTTGGATCGAAGCCATCGATCACGCCACAAGTCGTTGATTTTTATTGACCGACGCCGAATCGACCCCGGCGCGTACCCCGACGCCCTGCCGGACAGGCAGTTGGCACGAAGAATGCTTCCCTGAACACGGGAACGCGAATCGCTCGCCGTTCCCGTCCACGAGGCGTTCCGCGCCCGCCCACTTTCACCCGATCCCGCCCACCATGTCCGCGAACACCGTCCCGTTCCCGTCGCAGAGTCGCCTGTTCGGCAAGTACTTCGAGTACCGCCGCTACAACGACGTCGTGCGCACGATGCACGGCATGCTCGCCGGCATCCCCGATGGCCACGCCTGCGTGCTCTCGAACCTCGAAGGCCACCATCTCGCCCACGCCGCCGCGCCGATGCTCGACGCGCCGCGCCTGGCGGCGGTGGCCAGCGCGCTGTCGAACATGGCCGAGACGCTGACCCGCGATCTGGGCCAGCACGGCTTCACCGACATGACGGTGCAGACCGACGGCGGCATCGCGGTGATCCAGCGGGTGCCGCGCCCCGGCCAGCAGATGGTGATGCTCACCGCCGCCGGCCACGAAACCAACCCCGGTCTGGTGGCGAGCCTCGCCCGCCACTGCGCGACCACCATCTCGACGCTGTGTTCGGCGTCGATGGAGCGCTGACCGGAGGCCTTCCCTCTCCCGCGGCACGGATGCCAGAGCTTCCGGACCGCAGTCGCCGCCGCAATGGCGCGATGTCCGAACAACCCGTGCAGGGCGAACGGCCCCAGGCGGAAACGCCGGGGCCGTAACTTTTTGTGCGTCCATCGTCGGCGATCATGCCGGCTTCACCCGTGTCGTCCCGCATGCCTCCCCGCACGTTGCAGGCGTCCACGGCGTGCCCGCATGGGCCCGGAAAGCCGTCTCGCTTGAAACACGCGCTTGAAAAGTCGTGAACATCGCCGATCTGGACACTTCTCCGGGTTTCGCGCAGACTGCCTTTCCATCCGGATGGATCGAAACGATGTCCCGCATCCTCGTCCTCAACGGTCCCAACCTGAATCTGCTCGGCACCCGTGAGCCGGAGATCTACGGGCGCACGACGCTGGCGGACATCGAGGCCGGGCTGCTGCTGCAGGCTGCCGCGCAAGGACACGCGCTGGAATGCTTCCAGTCGAACGCCGAACACGCGCTGGTCGACCGCATCCAGGCCGCGCGCGGCACGATCGACTTCATCCTGATCAATCCCGCCGCCTTCACCCACACGTCGGTGGCGATCCGCGATGCCCTCGCCGCGGTCGGAATTCCGTTCATCGAGGTGCATCTGTCCAATCCGCACGCCCGCGAACCGTTCCGCCACACCAGCTACGTCACCGACCTCGCGGTCGGCGTCGTGGCCGGCTTCGGCCCGCTCGGCTACGGACTGGCGCTCACGGCCGCGATGCAACGTCTCGCTCCCCCCGCTTCGACCTGACACCCCGTTTCCACGACCGACGCCCGCAGCCGCGGGCAAGCACGAGAACCCACAATGGACCTGCGCAAAATCAAGAAACTCATCGATCTGCTCGAGGAATCGAACCTCGCGGAGATCGAGATCAAGGAAGGTGAGGAATCCGTCCGTCTGGCGCGCATCCCGAAGGGTGGCGTGGCGATGAGCCTGCCGCCGCCGGCGCCGCTGCACCTGGAACATGCGCCTCGTCCCGCCGCGCCGATGCCGATGGCCTCGCCGGTGGAAGCCGCCACCGGCGGCAGCCCGCGTCCGCAATCGGACCTGCCCGACGGCCACGTCGTGCGTTCGCCGATGGTCGGCACGTTCTACGCGTCGCCGTCGCCGGACAAGCCGCCGTTCGTGAAGGTCGGCCAGGCGGTGAAGCAGGGCGAGACGCTCGGCATCGTCGAAGCGATGAAGATGTTCAACCCGATCGAGGCCGAGGTCTCCGGCACCGTGCTCGCGATCCAGTGCGAGACCGGCCAGCCGGTGGAGTTCGATCAGCCGCTCTTCGTCATCGGCTGAGGACCTTCCCATGCTGGACAAGGTCGTCATCGCCAATCGCGGCGAGATCGCGCTGCGGATCCTGCGCGCCTGCCACGCGCTGGGCATCAAGACGGTCGCGGTGCATTCCACCGTCGATCGCAACCTCAAACACGTGGCCATGGCCGACGAGTCGGTGTGCATCGGCCCCGCCGCCTCGAAGGACAGCTACCTCAACATGCCGGCGATCATCGCCGCGGCCGAAGTCACCGACGCCCAGGCCATCCACCCGGGCTACGGCTTCCTCAGCGAGAACGCGGACTTCGCCGAACGCGTGGAGAAGTCGGGCTTCATCTTCATCGGCCCGCGCGCCGAGACCATCCGCATGATGGGCGACAAGGTGGAGGCGATCCGCGCGATGAAGTCCGCGGGCGTGCCCTGCGTGCCCGGCAGCGGCGGCCCGCTGGGCGACGACGCGAAGGAAAACGCGCGCCTCGCCCGCGAGATCGGCTACCCGGTGATCATCAAGGCCGCCGGCGGCGGCGGCGGCCGCGGCATGCGCGTGGTCCACACCGAAGCCGCACTGCATTCCGCCATCCAGACCACGCAGAGCGAGGCCAAGGCCGCGTTCGGCAACGAACAGGTCTACATGGAAAAGTTCCTGGAGAATCCGCGCCACGTGGAGATCCAGGTGCTGGCCGACGGCCAGGGCGGCGCGATCCACCTCGGCGAACGCGACTGCTCGATGCAGCGCCGCCACCAGAAGGTGGTCGAGGAAGCGCCGGCGCCGGGCATCACGCCGGAGCAGCGCGCCGAGATCGGCCGCGTCTGCACCGAGGCCTGCGTGCGCATCGGCTACCGCGGCGCGGGCACGTTCGAATTCCTGTACGAGGACGGCCGCTTCTACTTCATCGAGATGAACACCCGCATCCAGGTGGAGCATCCGGTGACGGAGCTGATCACCGGCGTCGACCTGGTGAAGGAACAACTGCTCATCGCCTCCGGCCAGAAGCTGTCGATCCGGCAGGAAGACATCGTGCTCAACGGCCACGCCATCGAGTGCCGCATCAACGCCGAGGACCCGGATTCGTTCCTGCCCTCGCCCGGCCTGATCAAGCATTTCCACGCGGCCGGCGGCCCCGGCGTGCGCGTGGATTCGCACATTTACGAGGGCTATCGCGTCCCGTCGAACTACGACTCGATGATCGGCAAGCTGATCGTGCACGGCCCGGACCGCGCCACCGCGATCGCGCGGATGAAGGTGGCGCTGAGCGAGATGGTGGTCGACGGCATCAAGACCAACATCCCGCTGCAGCAGCGGATCATGGCCGACACCGGCTTCCAGGCCGGCGGCCAGAACATCCACTACCTTGAGAAGCGGCTGGCCGAGCGCAAGGAAAAGACGCTGTCGATCCTGTGAAGGAACGGCCGCGGATCGCGATCCGGTCGCCGGCGGCGCTGCCGCTGGCGATCGGATCCGCCGCGAGGCCCTGACCTATCGGCCATGCCGGCACCCGGCGTCGCCGCGATAATGCCGCCCCCGATGACGCGGCAGACCCGCCGCAGGAGCGCCCGATGAACGTCCCCCTGCTGCTGCGGGCCATCGGCGGTGCCTTGCTGGCGCTCGCGCTGGTGCTGGGCATCCGGTCGGCGATCTTCGTGTCGAAGGCGACGCATGCCGATGGCACGGTCGAGCAGGTCACGGCCCGCAACGACCGCTGCTCGCGGTCGAGTGGCGGCAAGCACCACACCACCACGCGCTACGACTGCACGCGGTTCTCGGCGACGGTGCTGTTCGCGTACGGCGGCAGCGACCATCGCGTGGTCCTCGACGCCGGCAAGCGCAAGGGCCACGACGCCTCGCCCGCGGACGCCAGCCTGCACGCGGGCGAGCAGGTGCCGATGACGTTCGATCCCGGCCGTCCCGACGCCGCCTTCCGCGGCGGCAATGCCTCGATGCACGTGTGGGGCCTGCCACTGCTGGCGCTGCTGTTCGGCGGGGTGATGCTGTTCGTGTCGTTCGTGCGCATGAAACCGCGCTGAGCCTCAGCCGCCGCGGACCTCGCCGGTCACGGTGTCCACCACCACCTCGGGCACCCCCGGGGCGCCGGTGAAGACGAACTCCGCGCCGCCGCCGGGACGGCCGCGCAGGGTCACGGCCGCGTAGGGATCGATCCACGCCGCCTCTTCCTTGCGGTTGTCGGCTTCGGACAACTCCATCGTCACCGGCCAGTCCAGGCCCGGCCCCTGCAGGCGCACGGTGTCCAGCCGCCGCAGCGGCCCGAAATCGCCATAGCCGGTCTCCTCGGCCAGCAGCACGGTGCCGTCGGCATCGCGGAACAGCACGCGCAGGCGATCCAGCGCCGTCGGCGTGGTGGTGGGCCCGGTCGAGGCGGTGGCTTCGGCGCGATGCGGCAGCGCCTGCGGATGGCGCGCGCGGACCGCGTCGATCGCGATCCCGACACGGGTATTGAAACTGGGCATGGCCATGGCGACGGCATCCTCCGCCGGTACTTCGGGCACGCGGCGTCCGGCCGCGGCGGTGTCACGGCACGGGAGGAGCGTGTCGATGCCGGCGGACGTGTCCACCGGTCCGGCGACCACGTCCCCCTGGCCGTGGCGGTCCGGCGCGAGGCCGGACGCTTCTGTCTGTTCCAGACGCGATCGGCGGCACGGTCCGGCCAGCCGTTCGTCCGGTCACCGCGGATCGCGGGCTATGATGCCGACCGGATACCGACGGGGACGGAGCGCGCGTGAAGGTCGAGCACAACGCCAGGGGAACGGCGGACGCCGGGGACCAGGACCTGCGCGCGCTCGAACAATCGCTGCAGCGGTTCTCGCGCCGGATCGACGGCGTGCTGCGCGGGCATTTCGCGACCCACGGCCTGCATCGGCTGCTGAAGCGGGTCCGCGATCCGCGCGAATACGGCCGCCGTGTCGTGCTGTCGGCACCCGCGGTGTGGCTGGTGGTGGTGGCCGTGCTGCTGGTCGCGGTCGTCGTCGCGCCGATGCTGGTGCCGAAACTGGGGCGCTGGCTGCCGCGGATCGGCCCGTGGCTGGCGGCGACGTGGCTGGCGCTGCTGGTGGTCATCGAACAATGGGTGGTGCCGCGCGTGCTGCTGCTGCGCTACCGGTTCCGGCTGATGCGGCTGGAGCGCAAGGACGGCACCGGCACCTTCAGCGACGTCTACACCGTCTCGCGCATCGACGATGCCGCGACCGGCTTCGGCACGCAGGAATGGAAGCCGCTCTCGGGCATGGAACCCGGCGACCTGGTGGTGTCGGTCAGCGACGCCGACGATCGCGGCGTGGCGCTGATCCCGCTGCGCACCGAGGGCCGCCTGCCGGCGGTGGTGTGGGAGCGCGACCTCTGCCAGCCCAACGCCTTCGGGCCGCTGACCCCGCGGTTGCGCACCCTGGCGCACCAGTTCGACCAAGCCTGCGACCAGAGCGTGCGCCACGCCGGTCGGCTCGAACGCAACCGCACCCTGCGCTCGGGCAACGTGCTGCCGCAGGCGCCGGTCGATCCGCAGCGCGTCTGGGCGCACGTGGCGCTGGCCCCGGCGGTGAAGCAGCGGCTGATCGCGCTGGCCGGGCACTTCGCCGCCGGCAGCGCGTCGGCCACCCGCGGCCTGCTGCTGTACGGGCCGCCGGGCACCGGCAAGACCACCATCGCCCGCGCGTTCGCCGACGGCATGCAGTGCGCGTTCTTCCCGCTCTCGCTGACCGACCTGAAGTCCGGCTACATCGGCCAGAGCGGCGAGAACGTGAAGGCGCTGTGGCAGAAGGCACGCGGCGAGGCGCGGGCGGTGATCTTCGTCGACGAATGCGAAGGCGTGTTCGGCCGCCGCGGTGCCACCGGCACCGACAGCTTCGTCGAGGAAATCGTCACCGCCTTCCTCGCGCAGTGGGACGGCTTCCAGAAGCAGAGCAACGTGTGGGTGGTCGGTGCGACCAACCGCCGCGACCTGATCGATCCCGCGCTGCTGTCGCGCTTCGAGGACCAGATCGAGATCGGCCTGCCCGACGACGCGATGCGCCTGCAACTGCTGGCCGACGCCTTCGCGCGGCTGGGCATCCCGCCGCCGCTGCCGTCGCGCACGACCGCGCTGACCGCGGGGCTGTCCGGCCGCGACCTGGACGCGCTGGCCAAGCGCGTCGCCCGCGAGCACGGCACCCGCCAGCCGCTGTCGGACGAGGCGCTGGAGGCGATGACCACGGCGATGCGCCGCCAGGGCTCCACCGCCACCGACGGCGGCGCGCGCTGGGACACGCTGGTGCTGCCCGAGCCGACGCTGCGCGAGCTGAAGACCACCGCCGGCCTGCTGCAGCACGCCGAGACCTTCCGCAAGCGCGGCATCGGCGTGCCGCGCGGCCTGCTGCTGTACGGGCCGCCGGGCACCGGCAAGACCCAGATCGCGCGCACGCTCGCCAACGAGACCGGGCTGCGCTTCATCGCCGCGTCCACCGCGGACATCAAGCAGGGCTTCCTCGGCCAGAGCGGGCAGAAGGTGCGCGAACTGTTCGAGCGCGCGCGCGAATCCGCGCCGTCGCTGCTGTTCATCGACGAGATCGACATCGTCGCCGCCGCGCGCGGCGGCCAGAACGACGCGATCCTCACCGAGATCGTCGGCCAGCTGTTGCAGGAAATGGACGGCGTGTTCGCGCAGCCGCAGGCGGTGTTCGTGCTGGCCGCGACCAACCGCCTCGACCAGATCGACGCCGCGGTGCTGTCGCGCCTGCCCAAGCAGATCGAGATCCCGCTGCCCGACCGCGACGGCGCCCGCCGCCTGCTCGAAGTGATGCTGCGCGGCAAACCGCTGGCGTTCGTCGCCGAGGACGGCGCGCGCACGCTGGCCGCGCGCGCCGACGGCCGCAGCGGCCGCGACCTGCGCAGCTGGGTGGAATCGGCCGAACACCGCGCCGTCGCCCGCGCGATCGAGGCCGGCGATCCCGACGCCGTCTCGATCGCGCTGGCCGACTTCGACGCCTGAGCCGCGATCGCGGCGCAGGCGTCGACGCTGCGATCAGCCCGACGGCGGCGTGATCGTCACCGTGTACGCACCCGTCGACAGCGTGATCTTCACGTAGGTGGTGTCGCTCGGCGCAAAGAACATGTCCGGATCGCTCGGCCCCTGCAGGCGATCGGTGAACGCCATGTTGTAGCCGTTGGTCAGCGCCTGGAAATCGCTGGCGTAGGTGTTGTACTCGTCCGGCTTGCTGCGCAACGAAGCGCCGAACCACTGCGCCAGCGCCTGCGTCGTCGGTTGCAGCGACAGCAGGTAGAACAGCTGGCCGGTGGTCAGCGCGCCGATCGCGGTGTTCGCCAGCGCGCCGTCCGGCGGGTCGAACACGCTGCCGGCGAGATTCGGCTGCCCGCCCGCCTGGGTGATCGTGTTCGCCTGCGTCGCCACCGTGGTCGTGCAGCCGGCCCAGCCGAAGTTGAAGCCCGCCAGCAGGTCGCCGACGACGCGGCCGGCCAGGTCGTTCTCGATCTGCGCCTGCGGATACGCCGTCGGCCCCGCGGGCGCGTCCTGCCAGTCGACCACGTAAGGCGGATTGGCGCCGTAGATGCCGGTCTGCGCTTCCAGGTCGCTGCGCTGCAGGTAGACCGAGAACGCGCCGACCGTCACGCCGGAACCGGTGATCACGATGCCCGGCACGCCCGCCAGCTTGGGGATGCGCGGATTGGCGCCGCCCGGGTTGAGGTCGGACACCACCGTCGCCGCCAGCGCGTAGTCCTGCTTGTCCGTCCACGACGGGGCGATGCTCGAGGACTTGCTGCCGGCGAAGCCGAACAGCGTGCCCTTGGGCAAGGCGACGCCGGTGTCGACGGTGGTGTAGCTCGCCACCGGCAGCGACGTGCCCGCGGTCTGCAGCGCATCCAGCAGCACGCTCCAGTCGTGGTACGGCACGGCATTGGTGATCATGGCGGCGTCGTACATCGACGGCGAGAGGATGCGCGCGGTGCCGCCGATCGCCAGCGTGCCGCCGTCGGCGGTCGTCACCTGCGTGGTCGCGGCGATGACCGTGCCCGCCGGCACCTGCGTCCCCGCGGTCGTCCCCGACGTCAGCGCGTCGAACAGCGCGGTGCCCGAGGGCGAGGACAGCGGATTGTTCGCCGGCGGATTCACTAGCGCACCGGTGCTGCGGTCGAGCACCGCGATGTCCACCGGGATGGCGACGAAGTCGACGTACGAGGCGTCGATGTTGGTCTGCCCGGCGACGGTCGATGTGAAGATCGACGGCTCGACGTAGGCGTACACCGTGCCGAAATCGGGATCGGACGGATCCTGCGCAGCGGGAATGGTCACCGAATTCAGCTGTGCGCCCAGGCTGAAGTAGATGCGCCCGCCGGCGTAGTCGTTGAGCCGGAACGCGGGCACCGGCGTGGCCAGGCCGGGCACGTCGGCCAGCGTCGTCGTCATCTGCGCGAGGCTGTACGAACGAGCGGCGGTGTCCGCGCCGGTGTCGAGCGGCTTGCCGTCACCGTAGGTCTGCGCGAGCGTGCTGTCGCCGATCTGCGCGCCGAGGAATTTCACGAACACGTGGCTGTCGGGCACGCCGGTCTGGTTGTCGATCACGAACAGCGCGTTCACCGGCGCCGGCGTGTAGTAGCTGAACTGATCCACCGAGGTTTTCGCGGTGAGCCCGGTCGGCAGACTGACCTGCACATCGACCGTCTCGACCTTCGACCCCGCGGGCGACACGGTGGTGATCGTGCTGCCGTCGGCGCTCACCGTGAACGACGGCGCGGGAATGCCGTCGAACAGCACCTGCTTGGCGCCGGCCAGGCCGGAGCCGAAGATCGTCAGCGGCGTACCGCCGGTCAGCGGACCGCTGGCGACCGACAGGCCGGTGATCACCGGTTCGAGGTAGATGAACTTGTCGGCCTGCACCGCCGGCGTCAGCCCGGAAGGCAGGCTCACGCGCACGTCCACCGTGGCGGCCTTTGCGCCACCGGCGGGCGACGTGGTCGTGATCGACGTGCCGTCGGCGCTCACCGTGAACGACGTGGCCGGCACGCCGCCGAACTGCACCTGCGACGCGCCGGTGAAGCCGTTGCCGGTGATCGTCACCGGCGTGCCGCCGCCCAGCGGCCCCTGCACCGGCGACACGCCGGTCACGGCCGGCGCGGTGTACTGGTAGGTGAACTGATCGGCCGGCACGATCGCCGTCAGCCCGATCGGCAGGCTCACCCGCACGTCCACCGGACCCGCGGATGCACCGGCAGGCGACGTGGTCGTGATCGAGTTGCCGTCGGCGCTCACCGTGAACGGCGTGGCCGGCACGCCACCGAACTGGACCTGCTCCGCACCGGCGAAGCCGTTGCCGGTGATCGTCACCGGCGTGCCGCCCGCCAACGGGCCCTCCGCGGGCGACACGTCGGTCACGGCCGGCGCGATGTAGTCGAACATGCCGACCTTCACGGGGACCGTGGATGTAGTGACCGTCACTTCAGCGGGCCCGGCGGCCGCGCCCGCCGGCGTCACCGCGGTCAACGTCGTCCCGCCCGCGTCCACGCTGACATCCGTCGCCGGCACGCCGGCGAAGAAAAGCTGTGGCTCCCCGGAAAAGCTGCCGTTGGCGATCGTCACCGACGTGCCGCCGGGCTGCGGCCCGCTGGCGGGCGTGATCGTCATCGATGCCGGCGGCGTGCCGGCGGTGGTGTCCTGTTGCGACATCGTGTCCCCCTGTTCCCTGGTGATGTTCCGTGGGCCGCCGCGCCATGCGGACGGCTGCGATCGATCATGCAGAGCGCGGCCACGGCGAACAACATGAACGCTTCGCAAAAGTTCCCGAACCGATCGGTTCAGTATTAAGGAATCGTTACACGGCGATATCGAGAATGCGTTTCACCGGAGCGGCTCCCCCTCTCTCTCCCCGCCCCGGGTCCAATAACAACCATGAGGTTTTCCTCCATGAAGCGCACCCTCCTCGCCCTGACCCTCCTTGCCGCCGCTCCGTTTGCCGCCTCTGCGGCCGAAGGCCTGTCCTACAACTACGTGCAGGGCGGCTACGTCGCCACCAACAACAACGACGGCGTGCGCGACGCCGACGGCTGGGGCGTGAACGGCTCGATCGCCGTAAGCCCGAGCTTCAACATCATCGCCGGCTACACCAAGCAGGACATCGACAACGTCGACTTCAAGGTCGACGAGTGGAAGCTGGGTGCCGGCTACCACTACAGCCTGACCGACAAGACCGACCTCGTCACCAGCGTCGCCTACCAGAAGCTCGACCCCAACTTCAACGCCAGCCGCAACGGCTACAGCGCCGAGGTCGGCGTCCGCGGCGCCATCGCGCCGAAGTTCGAGGGCTACGCGATGGCCGGCTACGAGGACTACAAGCAGCTCGACGGCAACTTCTACGGCCGCGTCGGCGCGAACGTGAAGTTCAACGACACCTGGGGCCTGAACGGCGACGTGAAGTTCGCCGACGGCGATGCCCAGTGGTTCATCGGCCCGCGCGTCAGCTGGTAAGGCGCGGCCGCACGGCTCCCCGTGCAGGGCAGGCGTAGCCCCGCTGCATACGCCTTTTCCGCGATCGTCTCCCCCGATCACGGCCTGGAAGCCCGGCGCAAGCCGGGCTTTCTTGTGTCCGGCGCCCGGAAGCCGCGGCCTCCGTCAAGCCATTGCCAAACGTCAAACTTTCATTAAGATGCGTCGGCCGCCAAAGGCGGCTTTCCATATTCCAAGAAAATTCAGGGGTTTACATGAAGAAGTTTCTCGTGCTGGCGCTGCTGGCCGCCGCGCCGTTCGCCGCCAACGCCACCGAACTGAGCTACACCTACGTCGAAGCCGGCTACAGCGAGACCAAGCTCAGCGACAGCGGTTTCGACATCAAGCCGGACGGCTACGCCATCAAGGGCTCGATGGCCTTCGGCGACCACTTCTACGGCGCGATCGGCATGCACCAGGACAGCATCGACGGCGACGACTTCGAGCCGTGGGAACTGACCGGCGGCTACCGCCACGGCCTGACCGACACCACCGACTTCGTCGGCGAGGTCAGCTACATCGGCTTCAACTCCAGCCTCTCGGGCACCGACTACCACAACGACGGCTACCGCGCCGCGGTGGGCGTGCGCTCGGCGGTGGGCGAGCACGTCGAACTGGGCGCCAAGCTGACGTGGACGGGCGTCGAGAACATGGACGACGTGTTCGGCGTCAACCTGAACGGCCAGGTCAAGTTCAACAAGACCTGGGGCGTCTACGGCCAGTACCACTTCAACGAGTACAACTTCCTCGACGCCGATGCCGACAACTGGCAGGTCGGCGTGCGCGCCAGCTTCTGATCGAAGCGACCCGCCTGCGAGACACCCGCGACGCCCGGCTCCGGCCGGGCGTTCGCGTTCCGGGGCCACCGTCGCGCTTCCGGTCCCGCGCCCGGCGGCCCGGCTGCGCATTCAGGCGCGGCTTGGGTACACTGGCAGGCCGCACCGGGCCCAGGCCCGGGCACACCACCGCAACCGCCGGCCACGCCGGCGACACCACCGGCAATGGGGAAATTCATGAAGAAGCATCTTGCGGCCGCGCTCGTGCTGGCCTGCCTGCCGTTCGCGGCGTCCGCCCGCGACAGCCTGGGCGGCTACACCTACATCCAGGGCGACGTCGAACGCATCGTGGTCGACAGCCCGAACCTGGGCACCGACAGCTTCGATTTCGACGGCGCCGGCGTGCGCACCTCGCTCGAACTGACCGACGACCTGTACGTCTACGGCGGCTACGCCTGGGCCCGCAACAGCGACCTGCCCAGCAACATCAACGCCCGCCAGTCGCACGTCGGCCTGGGCTACCGCCACACCGTCTTCGACAACGCCGACTTCACCGCCGAACTGGGCTTCCAGCACATCGAGCTGGATTCCTCGGCCTACCGCGACAACTTCGACGGCACCAAGGCCTCGATCGGCCTGCGCGGCGCCTTCGGCAACAACTTCGAAGGCTGGATCAAGGCGAACTATGTCAACGGCAGCGACTACGACAGCGAGTTCAGCGGCACGCTGGGCGGCCAGTTCGTCGTCAACGAGACCTGGGGCGTCGTGGCCGAAGGCGAATTCGGCGACCTGACCTCGCAGTACACGGTCGGCGTGCGCGCCAGCTTCTGACGCGCCCCGCGGCCGGCACCGTCCGGCCCGCACCGCGATGCCCCCGGCCTTCCGGGGGCATCGTCGTTTCCGGGCAGGTGAATGAGGGGCGGGGCAATCGCTCAGCGAGCGGCGCAGTCGGCGCCGGGCGGCAGCGGGGTCGCCAGGGTCGAATCGAGCGCACGCCAGCCGGTCACCACCAGGCAGGCGACGACCTCGGCGCCGCGGTCGCGGAAATGGGTGTCGTCCGCCTGCGCCTGGTCCGGGCTGCGGCGTTCGGGGACATGCATGAAATAGGCCCGCGACGGCACATCACCCAGTGTCGCCAGCCATGCCCGACTGGCGGCGTCCAGGTCGATCAGGCCGACGCGTTCGCGCGCGGCCAGCGTGCGGACCGACGCGGCGTAGGCGCCATGCGTGTCCAGCGGGCGTCCCTGCGCATCGAATTTCCGCCGCGCCACCGGCGTGATCAGGATCGGCGTCGCGCCACGCGTGCGCGCCAGCGCGACGTAGCGCATCAGCCACGCGGGGAAGGCCTCGACCGGCTCGTCGTAGCGCGCGGGATCCTCGATCTTCTCGTCGTTGTGACCGAACTGGACCAGCAGCACGTCGCCCGCGCGCAGGTCGCGATCGATGCCATCCAGCCAACCCTGCTCGGTGAAGCTGCGCGCGCTGCGCCCGCTGCGGGCGTGGTTGCGCACCTCCCAGACGGCGGGGTCGAGCAACGCCTGCAGACGCATGCCCCAGCCCTCGCGCGGCGCACGCTCCGGGCCGTAGTCGCTGGCGGTGGAATCACCGGCGACGAACACCCGCCGCGGTCCGTCGCCGGCGTGCACGCCGCACGCGCACGCCAGCCACAGGCACGACGCGAGCGCGAGGCGCAGGAACGGCATCAGCGCGCCAGCCAGCCGCCGTCCACGGGGAGGATCGCGCCGTTGACGTAGTCGCTGGCACGGCTGGCGAGGAACACCGCGGCGCCGGCGAGATCCGCCGGCACGCCCCAGCGCCCGGCCGGGATGCGGTCGAGGATCGCCTTGCTGCGCTCGGCATCGGCACGCAGCTGGGCGGTGTTGTCGGTGGCCATGTAGCCGGGCGCGATCGCGTTGACGTTCACGCCCTTCGCGCCCCACTCGTTGGCGAGCAGCCGGGTGATGCCGGCGATGCCGGACTTGCTGGCGGTGTACGACGGCACGCGGATGCCGCCCTGGAACGACAGCATCGAGGCGACGTTGACGATCTTGCCGCCGCCGTTCGCGATGAAGTGGCGGCCGGCAGCCTGGCACAGGAAGAACGCGGACTTGATGTTCACGTTCATCACGTCGTCCCAGTCCTGTTCGCTGAAATCGACCGCGTCGGCGCGGCGGATCAGCCCGGCGTTGTTGACGAGGATGTCGAAGCGGCCGAACGCGTCGAGCGTGCGCTCGATCATGCGCGGGATCGGTTCGAGGCTGGCCAGGTTGGCCTCGATCTCGATGCAGCGACGGCCCAGCGCGCGGGCCTGCGCGGCGGTGTCGGTCGCAGGCGAGATGCCGGCGACAGCGATGTCGGCGCCGGCCTCGGCCAGCGCCAACGCGATGCCCTGCCCCAGGCCGACGTTGCCGCCGGTGATCAGCGCGACCTTGCCGGTCAGGTCGAACAAAGCGGTGCTCATGCGCGCCTCACTTGAGTTGGCAGATGTCGACCTGCTGCATGTCGGTGTAATCGAGGTTCTCGCCGCCCATCGCCCAGATGAAGCCGTAGTTGCGCGTGCCCGAGCCCATGTGGATGGACCACGGCGGCGACACCACCGCTTCCTCGTTGCCGATGACGAGATGGCGCATGTCGGCCGTTTCGCCCATGAAGTGCATCACCTTCTGGTCGTCGCCGAGGCCGAAGTAGAAGTAGACCTCGGAGCGGCGGTCGTGCAGGTGCGGCGGCATCGTGTTCCAGACGCTTCCGGGCTTGAGCAGGGTCAGGCCGAGCAGCAGCTGGCACGAGCGGCACGTCGCCGGAACGATGTACTGGTAGATCGTGCGTTCGTTCGAGGTCTCCAGCGCGCCGCGCTCCAGCGGCACCGCCTGCGCGATCGAGATGTGCGTCGTCTCGAAGCGCGCGTGCGCCGGCGTGGAAAAGAGGTAGAAACGCGCGGGATTCGCCGGATCGGCGGACGCGAAGGTGACGTCGGCGCTGCCCATCGGGACGTAGAGCGCGTCCTTCGGTTTCAGCACGTAGGCGACGCCGTCGACGGTCACGGTGCCGTCGCCATCGGCGACGTTCACCACGCCCAGTTCGCGGCGTTCGAGAAAGGGTTTGCCGGCCGCGGAGGCCGGCTGGGTCTGCACGGGCAACGAAAGCGTGGAATGCACCGGCGCGGCGCCGCCGACGACGATGCGTTCGTAATGGGTGTAGTGCAGGCGGATCGCGTCGGCGGCGAACAGACCGTCGATCAGGTAGCGCTCGCGCAACTGCTGGTTGCTGGCGCCGGCCATGGAATCGGGATGGCAGGCGTGGATGGTCTTCTCGAACATGGGGCGGCCCCTCGGATCGGACGCCGGGATCATAGCGGGGTTTTCGCCGAATTGACACCGGTTACCAAAAGTTGCGGCCACGACCCGCGGCGGCATGCACGAAAAAGGAATCAGCCGGCCTGCGGCGGCAGGCAGGAGTCGCGGGTGACGAGATGCGGGGTGACCGACGCCGGCACGGTCACGGCGTTGCCGGGGTCCGGCGCCAGCAGCAGCGATGCGGCCTGGCGACCGACGTCGCGCACCGGCAGGCGGATCGTGCTCAGTGCCGGCCACAGTTGCGACGCGAGCGGACTGTCGTCGTAACCGACGACGGACAACTCGCCGGGAATGGAAATGCCCATGCGCTGTGCGACCTTGTAGACGCCCGCGGCCATCTCGTCGTTGCAGGCGAAGATCGCGGTCGGGCGGTCGGCGCGGGCCAGCAGCTGTTCCGCGCCGGCGACGCCGGACTCGAAGGTGTAGCCGCCTTCGTAGATGCAGTCCGGCGGCGGCCGGATCCCGCGCCGACCGAGCGCATCGAGGAAGCCGTCGCCGCGTTCGATCGCCGAGCGATAGCGACGCGGGCCCGTGATCAGGCCGATGCGGCGATGGCCCAGCGATTCCAGGTAGTTCGCCGCTTCCGCGCCGGCGATGCGATCCTGCGTGACCAGCATGCGCCCGGGCTCGTCGAACGGCACCGAGGCGATGCGCACGTAGCGGCAGTCGATCGCGCGCAGCGCATCGGCCAGCGCCTGGTCTTCCGACACACGCGGGATCAGGATCACGCCGTGCAGCTTCTGCTGCAGCACGAACCGGCGGATGCCGTCGATGTAGCCCTCGCTCTTGCTGTCGCAGGGATGCACGACCAGCTCGTAGCCGGTATCGCGCAGCGCGTCCAGCACGCCGTACTGCATGTTGACGATGTACTGCGCCGTCGGGTTGTCGAACACCAGCCCGACCAGGAACGACTTGCGGAACGCCAGCCCGCGCGCCTGCGGATCGGGCGCATAGCCGTACTCGCGCATCAGCGCGTGCACGCGGGCGCGGGTGTCGGGCTTCACCAGCGGCGAATCGTTGATGACCCGCGAGACGGTCTTCTTCGACACGCCGGACAGGCGCGCGATGTCGTTGATGGTGGCCTTGCCCGGCACGGGCGGCTTCGGCTCGCGCGGACGCTTGCTGGCGGGGGGCGACGGGGTCATGGCCCGATTATGACCCGATTGCCGGCCGCGATGTCCCCGGTGGACAGCCCGGTCACTTCATCGCCGCGGGCAACCACAGCGACAGGGCCGGCACGAACGCCACCGACAGCAGCACCAGCAGCGCCGCCAGCCAGAACGGCCAGATCGTGCGCAGGGTCTCGCCGATGCTGATGCGGCCGATGGCGGTGCCGACGAACAGCACCGACCCGATCGGCGGCGACACCAGTCCCAGCCCGCCGGCGAGGATCAGCACCACGCCGAACTGCAGCGGATCGATGCCGCAGGCCTTCACCACCGGCAGGAAGATCGGCGTGGCGATCAGGATCTTCGGCGCCAGGTCGATGAAGATGCCGAGGAGTACCAGCACCAGCACCACCAGCGCCATGATCGTGGTGCGGTCGTGCGCCACCGAGCGCAGCGCATCGACGGTCGCCGCCGGCACTTCGAGGTAGGCCAGCATCCAGCCGAACGCGGCCGCGGCGGCGATGACGAACAGGATGGTGCCGGTAGTGCGCGCGGCGTGCGCCAGCGTCGCCGCGAGTTCGCGCCAGCCCAGCCGGCGGTAGACCAGCGCGGCCAGCGCCACCGCGTACAGCACCGCGATCGCCGCACTTTCGACCGCGGTGAAGATGCCGGCGCGGATGCCGAAGAAGATCAGCGCCACCAGCAACAGTCCGGGCAGCGCGGAGACGAAGCGCGCGAGCAGCGCGCGCACGCCGGGGAAGGGCTCGGTGCCGTAGCCGGCGCGGCGCGCCAGCACGTAGGCGGTGACCATCATCGCGACCGTCATCAGCAGCGCCGGCACCAGGCCCGCGGCGAACAGATCGATGATCGAGACGCTGCCGCCGGCCGCGGCCGAGTAGAGGATGAGGTTGTGCGACGGCGGCACCAGCAGCGCGACCAGCGCGGCATTGATGCTGACGTTGACCGCATAGTCGCGGGCGTAACCGCGCTGCACCATCTGCGGGATCATCGCGCCGCCGACCGCGGAGACGTCGGCGATCGCCGACCCCGAGACGCCACCGAAGAACAGCGACGACAGGATGCTGACCTGACCGAGGCCGCCGCGCACGCGGCCGACCATCGCACTGGCCAGCGCGATCAGGCGCTCGGAGATGCCGCCGCGCATCATGATTTCGCCGGCAAGGATGAACAACGGAATCGCCACCAGCGACGGCGAACCGGCACCGGCCGTGATCTGCTGCACCAGCACCAGCGGCGGCAGGTCGACGACCGCCATCGCCGCGAGCGCCGCGGCGGCGAGCGCGAACGCGACCGGCACACCGAACGCCAGCAGCAGCGCGAACACGCCGAAGAGGATCGCGATCGCCATGTCAGGACGCCTCCCTTCCGGACACGATCCGCAGCAGTTGCGCGATCGCGAGCAAGGTCATGCACAGCGCGCCCAGCGCCACCGGCGCGAACGGCAGCGTCTCCGGCAGCGGCGCGCCCGCGGCATGCACGTCGAGGCCGTCGAGGAACAGCCGCGTCGCCCACCACGCCACGGTGCCGCCGATGAGGGCGATCACCGCTTTCTGCAGCGCGACGACGCCGATGCGGAGCGGCCCGGCCGTGGCGCCGACCAGCAGCGTGAAGGCGAAATGCCGGTTCGCATGCACGCCCGCGGCGGCGCCGAAGGCCATCGCCGTGGTCAGCAACGCGACGGTGACCGGCTCGATCCAGCTCGGCGAATCGTTGAGCACGTACCGGGCGAAGACCTGCCAGCCCTGCACCGCGACCAGCGCGACGAGCGCGGTCGCGGCGATGGCGACGGTCACGCCCGCGAGCGCGTCGGCCCAGTCGCGCGGGCGCGGCGGCGACGCGGGCGCCGTGGCCCCGGCTTCGGCATCGGATGTCGACATGCTCGGTTCCCTCTCAGTCCGCGAGCGCGCGGATGCGGTCGTGCAGCGAATGGATGCGGGCGTCCTGCAGCAGGGAGCGCACCAGCGGCGCGGCGGCCTCGCGGAACGCGTGGACATCGACCGCGTTCATGCGTACGCCGGCATCGACCAGCGCCTGGCGCGCCTTGGCCTCGGACGCGTCCCACAGCGAACGCATCACCCCGACCGAAGCGCGCGCGATCTCCAGCACCCGCGCGCGGTCTTCCGGAGACAGCGCATCGAAGCGCTTGCGCGACATCAGCAGCACGTCCGGCGCGTACGAATGGCCGCTCTCCGACCAGTAGTGCGCGGCCTCGAAATGCCGGCTCGAATGGAAGCTGCGGATGTTGTTCTCGGCGCCGTCGATGAGGTGCGTCTCCAGCGCGGAAAACACCTGTCCGAGCGGCAGCGGCGTCGGATTGCCGCCGAGCATGCGCACCAGTGCGATGAAGATGTCCGACGGCGGCACGCGGATCTTCAGGCCGGCGAGATCGTGCGGCTGATGCAGCGGCCGGCGCGTGTTGTAGAAGCAGCGCGGGCCGCTGTCGTACAGCGCCAGCCCGACCAGGCCGCGGGCCTCGAAGCCACGCAGCACCTCGGCGCCGACCGGACCGTCGTGCACGCGACGCTGGTGCGCCTTCGAGTCGAAGGCGAAGGGCATGCACAGCGCGCGCGTCAGTGGAAAGGCGTTGTTGAGCGCGCCGGTGTAGACGCGGGTGAAGTCGATCGCGCCGTAGCGCGCCATCGCCAGCGCATCGGATTCCGAACCGAGCTGGCCCGACGGATACAGCCGCAGACGCAGGCGTCCGCCGGTCTCGCGTTCCAGCGTCTCGCCGAACCAGCGCACCGCGGCGACGGTGGGATAGTCCTTCGGATGCACGTCGGTCGCGGTGAGCACGCCCTCGGCCGACATCGCGGCGGCATCGCCGGCCACGGCCGCGAGCGCCGGCACCGAGGCGGCGGCGCACAGCCCCTGCAGCATGCGCCGCCGGCGCGGATCGAAGCCCATGCCGTTGAAGCCCGTGCCATTGGAGCCCGTGTTCATGCGGGGATTCTCGGCATCGCCAGGATCGCCGTCACGTGCAGCGCGTCGATGCCGGGGAAGGACACCCGCGCGGACTGCCCCGGCAGGATCTCGTGGATGCCGGTGGCCGCACCGGTCGACACCCATTGCCCGGCGCGCAGCGGCAGCCCGCGACGGGCGCAGCGTGCCAGCGCGAAGCGCAGCGCGGCCACCAGCCCGCCGACGATCTCGCCGGCACCGCCCTCACCCACGCACACGCCCTCGATCTCGGTCGTGCAGCGCAGCGCCTGCTCGCCCGCGCCGATGCGGGTGCGCCAGCCGGGTACGGCATGGCCCAGCACCAGCCCGGCGTTGTTGCCGAAATCCGACACCACGACTGCCGGCCCCAGATCGTTGATCCGCGGCAGCGGACTGCCGGCGAGTTCGACCCCGACCCGCAGCTCGTCGACCAGCGCGAGCGCGTCGTCGTCGGTCCAGTCGAGCTTGCCCGGCGGCGCATCGGCGCCCAGCCGGAACACGAATTCCGCCTCCACCGCGGCGAAGCCGTCACGGATGACCGGGAAGGCTGCGCTCTGGCCAAGCCGCGCGTGACTCACCCCATCGGCGAAGATCGGGCCGACCAGACGCTCCTCGCCCAACCGCTCGCGCCAGCCGTCGGGGATGCGGCCGACCTTCCAGCCCGCCAGCGCCCCGGGCCACAGCGCCAGCGCCGCGTCCTGGATGGCGTAGCCGGCGTCGAGCGTCTGCGGGCGCGCGCCGGGATACACCGGCTGCGCCTCGCCGCGCAGGCGCGCCATCACCAGCCGTCGCGCGATTTCACAGCTCTCGCCGTCGTCGCCCATGCCTGCCTCGATCCCGTCCGCCCGGACACCCGGGTCTTGTCGGGGGTGTTGTATAGGAAACCGGTGTCATTGACAATCCTCCGGGCACCATAGGCCCTTCCCCGGAGACCCGGCATGATCCGACACCCGCTGCTGTCCGCCCTCATCGCGTCCGTGCTGGCCGTCCTGCCGGGCGCCGGCATCGCCGCATCCGCCGCCGATCGCGGCGAAACGTCCGCCATCGCCTTCCCCGGCGCGATGGGCGAGGCCGCGCACACGCCGGGCGGGCGCGGCGGACGCATCCTGCGGGTCACCACGCTCGCCGCCGAAGGACCGGGCTCGTTCGCCGAAGCGGTGAACGCAACCGGCCCGCGCATCGTGGTGTTCGAGGTCGGCGGCGTGATCGACCTCGGCGTGAAGACGCTGAAGATCAGGGAGCCCTACCTCACCATCGCCGGCCAGACCGCGCCGCAACCGGGCATCACCCTCATCCGCGGCGGCATCGACATCGCGACGCACGACGTCGTGGTGCGCCACCTGCGCATCCGTCCCGGCGAAGCGGGCCAGCCCAAGCATGCGGGCGAGGATTTCGACGCGATCTCCACCGTCAGCGGCGCGCACGACGTGATCGTCGACCACTGCTCGCTGACCTGGGCCACCGACGAGAACCTGTCGGCCTCCGGCACCCGCTTCGGCGGTGCGAACGCGGCGGAATGGCGCGAGACCACGTCGCATCGCATCACCTTCAGCCGCAATCTCATCGCCGAAGGCCTGGCCAACGCCACGCATCGCAAAGGCGAGCACTCGAAGGGATCGCTGATCCACGACAACGCGCGCGACATCCTCATCGTCGGCAACCTCTACGCACACAACAACGAGCGCAGCCCGCTGTTCAAGGGCGGCACGCAGGGCGTCGTGGTGAACAATCTGATCTACAACCCCGGGCAGCGCGCCGTGCACTACAACCTCATCGCCGAGGAATGGCAGGGCCATCCGTACGAGGACGGCCGGCTGACGCTGATCGGCAACGTCATGCGCGGCGGGCCCGACACGCCGCAGCAGGCGGCATTCTTCATGTTCGGCGGCTCGGGCGGGCTCGATCTGTACCTCCACGACAACCTCGCCGTCGACCGCATCGGCCAGCCGCTGCCGATGATGGGCCGCTACAGCACCGCGCGCGCCAGCGTGCGCTTGCTGAAGACGCCGCCGTCGTTGCCGTTCGGCGTGGTGCCGATCGCCGCCGCCGACGTGCAGGACGCCGTGGTTGCCGACGTCGGCGCGCGGCCATGGGATCGCGACGACATCGACCGCCGCATCCTCGCCGACACGATCGAGGGCCGCGGCCACGTGATCGACAGCGAACAGCAGGTCGGCGGCTATCCGGTGGTGGCGGAGACGCACCAGGCGTTCGTCGACACCGACTGGAATCTCGACACGATGGAGCCGAAGAAGCCGCTGCCGCGCCGCGAACCGCTGCGCTGACGGCACGCGACATGGACGATCCCGCGCACGACGACGGGCACGACGACGCGCCTGCCCCCGCGCGACGACGGCTGGCCATCGCCGGTGCGGGCGCACTCGGCGTCGCCGTGCTGGGCGCGACACTGCCGTTCGTCACTCGCGCACACGGCCACGCGAACGCCCCCGCACCGCTCGCGCACACGCGCAGCGGCCGTGTACGCGGACGCCGCCTGCGCGAGGCCGATCGGCCCGACGTGCTGGCCTTCCTCGGCCTGCGCTACGGCGACGACACCGCCCCGGTGCGTTTCCGCGCACCGCGCACCGAACGCCCGTGGCGCGGCACGCGTGACGCGACGACCTTCGGCGCGTCCGCACCGCAGGCGGGCGCGCTCGGCCCGGGCAGCGAGGACTGTCTCTTCCTCAACGTGTGGACGCCCGCGCTGCGCGACGGTGCGCGGCGACCGGTACTGGTCTACCTCCACGGCGGCGCCTACAACACCGGCGCCGGCAGCGATCCGCTGTACGACGGCACGCGGCTGTGCCGCCGCGGCGATGTCGTCGTGATCACGCTCAACCATCGGCTCAACGCCTTCGGCTACCTGTATCTCGGCGAATTCGATCCGCGCTTCGCGGCATCGGGCAACGCCGGCCAGCTCGACCTGATCGCCGCGCTGCACTGGGTGCGCGAACACGCCGCCGAATTCGGCGGCGACCCCGGCAACGTCACCGTGTTCGGGCAATCCGGCGGCGGCGCCAAGATCGCCACGCTGATGGCGATACCCGCCGCCGCGGGCCTGTTCCATCGCGCGCTGACGATGAGCGGGCAGCAGGTCACCGCCGCCGGCCCGCGCGCGGCGGCGCAGCGGGCGCGCCTGCTGCTGGATGCGCTGGGCATCGCGCCGGACCGGCTCGACGCGCTGTGCGCGCTGCCCGCGGCCACCCTGCTCGCGGCCGCGACGACGCTGCGTGATCCGTCGCGCACCGAGGACATGGCGCTGTACTTCGGTCCCGTGCTGGATGGCGACACGCTGCCGCGACACCCGTTCCATCCCGACGCACCGCCGCAGTCGGCATCGATCCCGATGGTGATCGGCAACACCCGCGACGAGACGCGCGCCTTCCTCGCCGGCGATCCGGCGAACCTGCGGCTCGACTGGAACACCCTGCGCGATGCGCTGCGCCGGCAGCAATACGTCGACCTGCCAGTGGACACGGTGATCGCCGAATACCGACGGCTGCGCCCCGATGCCACGCCGTCGGAGATCTTCTTCGCCGCTACCACCGCGGGTCGCGCCTGGCGCGGCGCGCTGCTCGAGTGCGAGGCGCGCGCGCGCCAGGGCGCGCCGACGTGGGCCTACCAACTCGACTTCGCGTCGCCGCTGGACGGCGGCCGCTGGGGCGCGATGCACACGCTCGACATCCCGCTGGTGTTCGACAACATCCGCCAGCCGGGCTCGCGCACCGGCGATGGCGCGGATGCGCAGCGCGTCGCCGATGCAATGCGCGACATGCTCATCGCACTTGCGCGCCACGGCGATCCGAACCACGTGGGCCTGCCGCCATGGCCGCGCTACGATCTGGCACGGCGCGCGACGATGCGCTTCGACGTTGCATCGACCGTCGAAGACGATCCACGCCGCGGCGAACGCCTGCTCTACGAACGCGCACCGTTCGTGCAGCGCGGCACGTTCTGAGCCTCACGCACGCATTTCAGCGCGGATGCCGGGCCATCCAGCGCGGCCACTCGGCAAGCACGTCTTCGCCGCGCGCGTCGTACTGGCGATAGCCGCGGCGACGCTCCTCCGACACCGAAGCCACCGTGTCGAACACCAGCCCGTAGGCCACGCTGCCGTGCGGCTCCGGACGATCGCCGAACAACGCCTGCGCGCGCGCCTCGACGACGGCGGCATCCGGCACGAAACGATCGGGCGCGTAGAAGCGCGCCCACAGCGCACCGTCGGGATCGGCGATCAGACGACCATCGCGCCAGCGCCAGCCCGCGATCCGCGTCGCGCGCAGGAAATCCACGCCGCCGCGGATCGCCGCGCGCACGTCGTCGTTTGTATCGGGCAGCGTCATCAGGAAACGGAGCACGCCCGCGCTCTCGTGCGTCGCCAGCGCGGGCATCTCGAACGCGCGCGCCGGCGCCGGCGCGCCGGTCAGCGCATCGTGCTGCTGCGCCCACAGCGTGCGCCGGCCGTCGATCACGACCTGGTGCGCGACCCACCACGCGATGCCGCGTTCCGCCGCATCCGCCGCCCGCGCGCGGCGCGGGGCGTCGATGAATGCGAAGTCGCCGTCGCGGTCGCGACCGATGTCGTGCAGCAGCCGCACCGCCGACAGCATCGCGTCGTCGTTGAGCGTCACCGCATCGGCGTAGCCGCCCGCCAGCGGGTAGACCTGCGGCCAGCCGCCGTCGGGAAATTGTGCGGCCAGCAGCCAGTCGATGCCTCGCACGATGCCGGCGCGCAATCGCGCGCGATCGCGTGGCTGCACGCGCTGCACCTTCGCCAGGAAACGCAGCTCCGTCGTGCTCGCACCGTTGTCGAGCGTGCCGACGAAATGCCAATCGGCCCCGCGCTTGCCGTCCGGATCGATCTCGTCCGCCACCCACGACTCGCCGCGTTGCCGCACCGGGCCGTCACGACGCATGTTCTTGCCCCAGCCTCCGGAAGGAATCTGGTAACTCAGGATCACCCGCGCGATCGCGAGGCTCGCGGCATCGGCGTAGGCCGACGGTGCGCGATCGAGCGGCATGGTATCGACACCGTGCGAATCCTCCGCGCGCGGGTGCGGGATCGCGACGAGACCCGTGCGCTCGGCACGCAGCGCGGCGCGATCGGCAGCGCCTGCGCGCCTCGACGTCTCGACATGGGCGCGATAGGCCTCGCGTTTCGGTGCTGATTCACCGGCGATGCGGGCTTCGTCCAGCGGCTCGGCAGGCACGTTGTCGCGCAGGTAGCCCGCGCAGTCGCGCACGCAACCGCCTGCTTCTGCACCGGCCGGGGCGGCATGCATCGCGGACGCGAACGCCAGCAGCAGCCACGCCATCCCCGAAAAAAATGGCCGGACCGCCCTGTCCATCCCGCAAGACGGACGAAGACGACCGGCCAAGGCTCCCGGAAAGCCGGCGCCGGAGGAGGAGGCGTCCGGGCCGGCGGGTTGCGGAAGACGGTCGATGCGACGCACCGCGGCGCACCGCATCGACGGACGCCACGCGTGATCAGAAGTTGTAGCGCGCACCGACGTAGTACTGCCGCCCGGTATGGTGGTACACCGACGCACGATCCGCCGAGTCATCGACGAACTGGTCGTTGAATTCGTCGGTCAGGTTGATGCCTTCCAGGGTCAGCGCGAGGTGGTCGTTGACGTTGTAGGTGAACGACGCGTCCACGTTGAACGTCGCGCGCTTGCCTTCCACGTCGTTGCTGTTGCGGCCGGGCACGACCTGCAGGTAATCGTCGCGGTACGACGCCGACACACGGCCGCTGAACTTGCGGCTGTCGTAGTAGAGCGTCGCGTTGTAGGCGTCGGGCGAGAGGTTCACCAGATCCGCGTCGACGTACAGGCTGCTGGTCGGCGAGATCGCGTAGCGGATCGTCGACGCGACGTGCGTGTAGTTCAGCTGCACGCCGAAGCCCTTCGCCCAGCCGGGCAGGAAGGTGAAGGGCTGCTGGTAGTTGATCTCGAAGCCCTTGAGCGGACCGCCCGGGGTGTTCACCGGCGAAGTGATGTCGAACGGCGTGTCGGCCGGCAGGCCGACCGGCGTCAGCAATTCCAGCGGCAGGCCGGTGGTGTCGTAGGGCCGCGTCTCGCGCAACGTCTGGATGAAGGTGTCGATGTCCTTGTAGAACAGCGCCACGCCCAGCAGCGAATCCTCGCCGAAGTACCATTCGGCCGCGAGGTCGTAGGTCTTCGCGCGGAACGGCTTGAGCATCGGATTGCCGGTGGTGATCGTGCGCAGCGTGGTGTTCACGGTGCCGCCCGGGTTGAGGTTCGGCAGTTGCGGACGCGCCATCACCTTCGCCGCGCCGAAGCGCAGCACGAAGTCGTCGGTGAGATTCCAAGCGAGGTTCACGGAGGGCAGCAGGTCGTTGTAGTCGTTCTCCACGACGACCTTGGTGCCGTTGTTGGTGGCGAGGTAGCCGGTGGCTTCCACCGACGTCGAGGCATAGCGCAGGCCGAGGTTGCCGCGCAGGCGGCGACCGACGAAGTCGGTGTCGAAATCGTACTGCACGAAGCCGCCCTGGTCGGTCTCGCGCACGCCGAAGTTGTTGCCGCGTGCGTTGCCAACGGTGATGCCGCCGAGCCGGAAGTCGTCGCCGTCGCCGGCGGTGCCCGGCGTCGGATCGCAATTGCAGTAGATGTTGAACAGGCTGGCGATGGCGCCGAGGTTCGGCAGCACCCAGCCGCGCGCGTTGCCGCCGGGCTGGCCGAGGCCCGCGCCGAACCCGCTGAAGGTGCGCGCGATGTCGGCGACGGTCACGCCCGCCGGCAACCCGGGCACGCGTGTTTCGTTGGCGCGCCGCAATTCGAAGGTGTCAAAGCCGTATTCCTTCCAGCCGAAGCCGAACTTCAGGTCGGAGGTCGGCGTGAGGTCGTAGGTGAAGCTGACCTTCGCGTTGTCGAAGGTGTTGTCCGCGCCCTGCGGACGGATGCGGATCTCCGAGCCGGTCGAGTTCGCGGCCGGGCTGCTGATCCACTGCCAGGCCGAGGGATTGCTCACGTCGAACGGATAGGTGATCGCCGGCGTGCGATCGTCGCCACGGAAATCCCACGAATAGCCGTCGACGTTCTGCAGGTCGAGGGTGACCGTGGTCTGCACCGGATTGCGGAATTTCGACGACGACATGCCGGCCTGCGCCGACATCGTCAGCTTCTCGCCGAGCCGGGTGGAGAGATCCACGCCGATCTGCTTGAACGTGGTCTCCAGCCGGTCGAAGCGCGATTCGGAGCGCACGTCGACGTTGTTGAACACGCCGTAGACGAGGTTGCCGTGTTCGTCCACTTCGGCGGACACGACCTCGGTCTGCGGCTTGCCGCCCTGCGCGGCGGTGCGGCTGAAGGAAATGGTTTCGAGGAAGTCTTCCTGGCGCGTCGCCTTGAGCTTCGAGTACAGCGCATCGACCGAGACGACGGTGTCGTCGTTGATGCGGAACTGGAAGCTGCCGGTCAGGCCGGTGCGGTCCTGTTCGTGCGTCAGGCGACCGTAGCGCGGCAGGCGCGGCGCGAACGTCCCCGGCGCCATCGCGGTGTTGTACGCGGCGACGTTGGCCGGCGTGTTGGCCGGACGCGGCAGTCCCGTGGCGCAGTTGGCGGCGCTGGAACCGGGCGCCGTCGAGGCCGGCGTCACGCCGACCGGGCTGCAGAAGCCGCCGGAGGCCGACGTCGGCTCCCAGCGCACCGCGCTGAAACCTTCCTCGATCATCCCGCGCTTGCTGTAGGCCAGCGACAGCGCAGCGCCCACGCGACCGTCCGCCCAGGTGTTGCTGATCAGCCCGGCGAAGCGTGGATCCCACGACCCGGACAGGTCGTTGTAGCTCTGCTGCACGCTGGCCGTGGCGGTGAACTTGCGATAGTCGAACGGGCGGCCGCTGCGCAGGTCGACGGTGGCGCCGAGCGAGCCTTCGTCGATCTCCGCCGACTGCGTCTTGCGCACGGTGAGGTTGCTGAAGAGTTCGGACGCGAAGACGTTGAAGTCGAAGCCGCGGCCGCGGTTGGTGCCACCGGAGCTGTCGGTGCCGCCGGTGGTCGACAGTGCCTCCATGCCGTTGAGGCGGACGCGCGTGAAGTCGGCGCCGAGCCCGCGCACGGTGATCGAGCGGCCTTCGCCGGCATCGCGATCGATCGACACGCCGGGCAGGCGCTGCAGCGATTCGGCCAGGTTCTGGTCGGGGAACTTGCCGATGTCCTCTGCGACGATCGCGTCGATCTGCTCGGCCGAATCGCGCTTGTCGTCCAGCGCCTTGATCAGGCTGGCCTTGTAGCCGACCACGCGGACCTCGTCGAGGTCGCCGGCGGGCGTCGCATCGGCATTGCCCGCAGCAGGCGCCGTCTGCGCCAGCGCCGGCAATGCCGCGCAGTGGAGCGCGAGGCCGATGGCCGCCGCGAGCAAGGTAACCGGTGTCTTTCTTGAAACCGCATGCGCGTGCATCGACTTCCCCTCTCGTAAGAAACAGTCGGAATATTCGCGGGCATTTCACCGCTCTCCGGCGGTATGATGGCACCTGAACCTAAAATGACACCGCTGGCCAAACGCTAGCAAAAGACCCGCCGGGATGCATGCTGCGGCGCAGCACCCCGCCATCCACCCCCACCCGGTGCCCCGCGATGACCTCCAGACTCCTCTGCTTCGGCGAACTCCTGCTGCGTCTGGCCGCCCCCGGCCGCGAACGGCTGCTGCAGACACCGGAACTGCGGGTTCACGTCGGCGGCGCCGAGGCCAATGTCGCCGTTTCCCTCGCCCGTTTCGGCCATCCGGCGGAACTGGTCGGCACCGTTTCCGACAACGCGCTCGGCGACGCGGCGCTGGGCGAGCTGCGCCGGCACGGCGTGATCGTCGACCGGGTACGGCGCGCGCCGGGGCGGATGGGGCTGTATTTCCTTTCCATCGGCGCCGGCCTGCGCCCCAGCGAAGTGCTGTACGACCGCGCCGACTCCGCCTTCGCGCAGGCGGGTGCGGGCGCCCACGACTGGCCGGCGCTGGTGCGCGGCGCGCGGCTGTTCCACGTGTCCGGGGTGACACCCGCGTTGGGCCGCGCAAGCGCCGACGCGGCGATCGCCGCCGCCCGGGCGGCGCGCGCGGCGGGCGCCACCGTCTCGTTCGACGGCAATTTCCGCGCGAAGCTCTGGGCCGCCTGGGACGGCGATCCGGCGGAGATCCTGCGCACGCTCATCGCCGAAGCGGACCTGGCGTTCGCCGACCATCGCGACATCGGCGTGGTGCTGGGCGACGCGCCCGAAGGCACGCCCGCGGAGGAACCCGGCGCCCGCTTCGCGGCGGCGGCGGCGCGGGCATTCGCCGCATTCCCGCACCTGTCGCGCATCGCCACGACCGTGCGCACGCAGCACAGCGTGGACGAACACAGCATGGGCGCGCTGATGGCGACGCGCGACGGCGCGCTGCATGCGGCGCCGACACTGGCGATCCCGGGCATCGTGGACCGCATCGGCGCGGGCGACGCGTTCGCCGCCGGCGTGCTGCACGGGCTGCTGTCCGGGCGAAGCGACGCCGACAGCCTGCATTTCGGCCTGGCGGCCGCCTGCCTGAAGCACAGCGTGCCCGGCGACTTCAATCTGGTGGACGAAGCGGAAGTGCTGGCGGTGGTGCGCAACGACCGGCTGGACGTGCGGCGCTGACCCGCGGCGGCTGCACCGCGGCCGTCCGGCTCAGTCGCCGAACAGCCCGTGCGGGTATTCCGGCTTGCGCTCGCGCGCCATCAGTCGCTTGAGGCCATCGGCCGGGGTGATCTCGCCTTTCAGCACGTCGCGGACGGTGCTGGAGATCGGCAGTTCGATGCCGTGGCGGTCGGCCTGGCGCATCACTTCCTCGGCGGTCTGGATCGACTCCACGACCTGGCCGATCTCGCGCACGGCGTCCGCGATCGACTGACCTCGGCCCAGCGCCAGGCCCAGCCGGCGGTTGCGCGACAGGTCGCCGGTGCAGGTCAGCACGAGGTCACCGAGGCCGGCGAGGCCCATCAGCGTCTCGGCCTTGCCGCCGATGGCGAGGTTCAGCCGCAACATCTCGTTGAGGCCGCGGGTGATCAGGCCGGCGCGGGCGTTCAGGCCCAGCGCCATGCCGTCGGCGACGCCGGTGGCGACCGCCAGCACGTTCTTCATCGCCCCGCCCAGTTCGGCGCCCAGCATGTCCTCGCCGGTGTAAGCGCGGAACGACGGGCCGTGCAGGGTGCCCGCGACCTGGCGGGCGAAGGCCTCGTCCTCGGAATGGACGGTCAACGCGGTCGGCAGGCCCTGCGCGACTTCCTTGGCGAACGACGGCCCGGTGACGACCGCCAGCGGCACGCCATCCGGCAGCAGATCGCCGGCGACTTCATGCAGGAAGCGGCCCGAACCGGGCTCGAAGCCCTTGGTCGCCCATGCCACGCCCGCGTGCGCGGGACGCAGCGGCGCCAGCGCGTGCAGGGTCTCGGCGAAGGCATGGGACGGCACGACCACCAGCACGAGATCGCAACCGTCGAGAGCGACGGCCAGATCGGTGGTGGCGCGGAGGGTGTCGGGCAGCGGAATCCCCGGCAGGTAGCGGGGATTCTCGTGCCGGGCATCGATGGCGGCGACCGTGGCAGCGTCACGCCCCCACAGCACCGTGCGATGGCCGTGGCGGGCGATGAGCGCCGCCAAGGCCGTGCCCCAGGAGCCGGCGCCGAGGACGGCGACGGCCGGGAGCGCATCGAGGCGGGCGGTCATGCCGGCACCCGGATCGCGGAGATCAGCGGCGGTCAATCGGGGAGACCGATCGCGCGGATCAGGCGTTGCCGATGGTCTCGGCGCCGGCCAGGCCCTGCTGGGCGGCACGCTGGCGCAGGCCTTCGGCGTACAGGCCTTCGAAGTTGATCGGCTGCAGCAGGAACGGCGGGAAGCCGCCGGCCGTGATCAGGTCGCTGATCGTCTGGCGGGCGTAGGGATACAGCACGGTCGGGCAATGGATGCCCAGCATCGCGTCGAGGTTCTGGTCGTCGAAGCCGGCGAGACCGAACAGGCCGGCCTGGCGCACTTCGGCGAGATAGACGGTCTTGTCGGCCAGCTTGCAGGTCAGCGTCACGCCCAGCTCGACCTCGAACAGGTTGTCGGCGAGACGCTGCACGCGCTGGTTCAGGTTCATTTCGAGGGCCGGCTGGCCCTGCTCGTTGAACACCTGCGGAGCACCCGGGGCCTCGAACGAGACGTCCTTGACGTAGATCTTCTCGATGCTGAAGGTCGGGCCGTTGGCTTCGGCGGCGGCGCCGTTGGCGACGGGTTCGGACATGACGGGAGCTCCTGGAGGAAATGCGGAAAAGAGGTCGATTATGGCACGCGGGCCCCGGACGGGACCTCGGCGCGGTCACCGGGCCGGCGACGGGCGGGAAGGATGTGGGCGCCCGAGTGCCGGTTTGCAATGGCCGGCGGCGACGGGCGCCGGCGGCAGTCTGCCCCGGGGCTCAGCCCTTGCCCTTGACCAGCGGCAAATCGGCCTGGCGCCAGGCGGTGATGCCGCCGTCGAGGATGTGCACGCGCTCGAAGCCGGCCTTCTTCAGCCGCTTGGCGGCGCCGTTGACGGTGATGCCGTTCTGGCAGACCAGCACGATCGGCAGGGCGCGCGCGGGCGCCAACTGCTTGTTCTCGGGGTCGAACTGGCTCATCTGCACGTTGCGGGAGCCGGCGATGTGGCCGTCCTGGAAGTCGTTCGGCGCACGCAGGTCCACGACCAGCGCGTTTTCCTGGTTGATCAGCGCGGTGACCTGGGCCGGCGCCAGCGCCTTGTAGCCGCGGAACAGGCGCATCACTTCGTTGGCGATGATGGCCACCGTCAGCACGACGAAGGCGACGCTGTAGATCGGGTTGCGGGCGGCGAAAGCCCACAGTTCTGTGGAATTCACGGGCAAGGCATCCGGAGGCGCGGGCGGCCGCGCGGGGGGCGGCATTGTCGCCCGCGGCGGCCCGGCTGGCAAAACCGCGGGACGGGGACCGGGGGTCCCGGCCTCAGAGGCCCTTCCAGAAATCCGGCAATCCGGCAATCCACCAGTTCTTGGTCACCGGATCGAAGTGCCAGACCTCGGTGAAGCGCACGGTGCGCGGGCTCAGGGTGTTGCGGTTGACCACCTCGATCTGGATCTCGCGCAGTTCGCTGCCCTCGTCCGGGCCGGGCATGGTCGCCAGGTCGCGATAGGCGGTGACCTGGATCTGCTCGAAGCGGGAGAATTCGGCGTCGGTCATCGGCTTCTCCTTGCGGATCTTGGGATCGACCATGCTCCAGGCACCCTCGAAATCGCCCCAGCGGATCGCGGCGGAGTAGGCGTACTGGTTGCGGTTGAGCAGGTCGCGCTTCTTGCCGGCGAAGGCCGCACCGGCCAGCGACAGCAGCAGGACGACCAGCAGGCCACGGACGAACAGGGACGGCGAAGCGGTGGCGGGACGAGACATCGGCATCCGGACGGTGGCGGCAGGGTCAGCGGGCATCCTACCCCCTGCGCACGGCCACGTAGCGCGACCGGCTCTCCGCGGCCACGCCGCCTTCAGGAAGCGGGACTTCCGCAACGACCGTCAACCAGGCCTTGCCGGTCGTGCGCAGGGCGCGCAGGAACGCGTCCCACGCCTCGCCTTCGGCCGGCATCGCCACCGCCTCCAGATCGGCGTACAGCGGCGCGCGGTAGCGGACCTCGCTGGCACCGACGTAGACCTCGGCGTCGAGACCGGCCGCGGCCAGCGCGCGCACGATCAGCGCCCAGCCGGCGAGCGTCATCAGCGAAGTCAGGCTGCCGCCGAACGCGCAGCCCTTGTCGTTGACGTTGGCGGCCAGCGGCGCGTGCAGGCGCAGGCGGTCGTCGCCCTCGTCGGCGCCGACCCGCAGCCCCAGCGCCGCGACCGGCGGCATCGCCAGCAGTTCGGTTTCGAGTGCACGCAGCGCGGCGGCACGGTCGGTGTCGGTCATGGCGATCGCGGAAGCAGGAGGAGGACGGCGGCCACGCGATGGCGCGCGGCTTGCGGGCGCCCGGGGCTGCGGCCAAGCTGGTCGCATGTCGCCCCGTCACCGCCCGCGAGGATACGCCACGCCGCCGTCGCCCGGCCCCCTCGTGGTGTCGCTGCGCCCGGTCGGCGATCACGCGGCGATGCGCCGCGCCGCCGCCGCCCGCGGCCTGCGCGTGGTCGCGCTGTCGCCGTGGCGCATCGCGGTGCGTGACGATCCCGACACCCGCCATGCACTGCGCGCGGCGCTGACGGCGGACGTGGTGATCGCCACCAGTCCCGCCGCGGTGCGCGCCGCCGCCGTCCTCGCGCCGCTGCGCACGCGCCGCGGCCAGGTCTGGTGCGCGGTCGGCAGCGCGACCGCCGCCGCGCTGCGCCGTGCCGGCGTGGCCGCGCCGCTGTCGCCCGAGCGCATGGACAGCGAAGGCCTGCTCGCCCTGCCCGTGCTGGCGGACGTCGGCGGCCGCGACATCGGCCTGCTCACCGCCCCGGGCGGACGCGATCGCATCGCCCCGGTGCTGGCGTCGCGCGGCGCCCGCGTGCACCGCGCCGACGTGTACGCCCGCGAAACCGTCGCCCCCGCACCCGCCGCGCTGGCCCGCCTGCGCGCCACGACCGCGCCGCCGTGGCTGCCGGTGAGCAGCGGCGAAGCCTTGCTGAACGCGCTCGCCGCCGTGCCCGACGATGTCGCCGCACGCCTGCGCGGTGCGCGCGTGATCGCAGCGAGCGCACGCCTGGCCGCGATCGCCCGAGAGGCCGGCTGCACCGACGTGCGGATCGCCGCCGGGCCGCGACCGGCGCAACTGCTGGCCGCGACCGACATGCAATCCGGCTACCATGCCGCCAGCGCCGCCGAGGATGCGGCCGACCCTTCTCCATGACCGACAGCGCTCCCCCGCCGCCCGCTTCCGTCGACGCCACGTCCGCCGCTCCCGTCGCCACGCCGCCCGCGCCCGCCGCACCGGTGCCGTCCCTCGGCGGCCGGGGCTGGGTGATCGCGCTGGCGCTGGCCGGCACCGGCGCGTGGCTGTGGTACGCCGACCACCGGCGCGACGAGGACGCGCGCTTGGCCGAGATCGAGGCGGCGCAGCAACTGCATGCACTGGAATCACGGGTCGACGGCATGCGCCGCGACGTGCGCGGCCACGCCCAGCGCCTTCAGCAGGCCGACGCCACCAACCGCGTGCTGCGCGACGAACTGCTCGGCGTCGGCCAGCGCGCGGCGCTGCTGGAACAGCAGGTCACGCAGCTCGCAGACGCCAACCGCCACGGCGCAGAAGCGTTGCGCCTGGACGAAACCGAACTGCTGCTGACCCTCGGCGAACAACGTCTGCGGCTCTCGGGCGATCTCGATGGCGCGCGCCACGCCTATGCGCTCGCTGCCGAAGTGCTCGACCGCGTCGACGGCAGCAACGCCCTGAACGTCAAACAGGCGCTGGCGCAGGAGCGCGCCGCGCTCGATGCCCTCAAGGCCGACCCCGCACGCAGCGCGCTGGCGCAGCTCGATGCCTTCGCGCAAGCGCTGCCGCAGGAAGCCCACACCGGCAGCCTGCCGCCGGCCGACGCGCATGCCCCGTGGTGGGAACGCGTGCTCGCGAAACTCGTGCAGGTGCGCCACGGCGACGGCGAGGTCGCACTGTCCGCACAGGAACGCAGCAGCGCACGCACCGCGCTGGCACTCGAACTGGCGCTGGCGCGCACCGCGATCGAACGCCGCGACGACGCCGGCTACCGCGCCGCGCTGGCCCGCGCCGACTCTTGGCTGCCGCGACTGTGGCCCGCCTCGCCCGCGCTCGCCGCCCGTCGCGCGACGCTGAAGCAATTGCAGGCGCTGCCGCTGTCGCCCGACCTGCCCACGCTCGGCAGCACCCGCCAGGTGCTGCGGACGCAGCGGGGCGGGTGATGCGCACCGTCGCCGCTGCCGTCACGATGGTCACCGGCGCGCTCGCAGTGTGCGGATGCGACCTCAACACCGTCGAAACGCATGCAGATACGCTCGCCGATTACGACGACCGCGGCTGGCTGCCGGCCAAGCTGTTGCCGCCCTCCACGCGCGACATCGACCTCGAAAACAATGTCGACCTGAATTACTCCATCGGCAGCTTCCGTTTCCTGCCTGCGGAGGCCGGACGATTCATGCAAGGCGTTCGCAGCGGCGTGCCGCCGCACTCACCCTTCAGGCACTGGCGCCAGATCGTCGCCGACGCCCGCGAGGAGCGGCTCAGCCTCTGGCGATACTCGGAGGAAGGCGCCGAATACGCATTCTTCTGCGATCTGTCCGAAGCGCGCTGCGAATACTGGATGTGGTCGATCCGATGAACCTCTTCCGCACCCTCCTGTTCTGGCTGCTGCTGGCGCTCGCCGGGGCGGTGCTCGCGCAGTTCCTGCTGCGCGACCCGGGCTTCGTGCAGGTGCGCTACCTCGACACCACGATCGAGGCCACGCTGGTCGGCGCGGCGTTGATCGCGCTGGCCGCGGCATTCGCGGCATGGCTGCTGTGGAAGGTGCTGGGCTGGCCGCTGCGACTGTGGCGCCAGCGTCGCGAACGCGCATCGCGCATGCGCCTGGCCGAAGGCCTGGACGCCCTGCATCACGGCCGCTGGACGCAGGCCGAAACGCTGCTGGCGCAGGCGGCGCAGGATCCACTGTTCGCGACCCAGGCGCGGATCGCGGCCGCGCGCGCCGCCGCCGCGCGCGGCGATGCCACCGCCGTGCACGCACACCTCGACACGATCGCGGCGGATCAGCCGATGGCGCGGGCGATCGCGGTGGCCGAGATCGCGCTGGCCGACGGACGCGCAGACGATGCGCTCGCCGCGCTGGAAGCCGTCTCCGACCGGCCGCCGACGCCGCGTGCGCAGGCGCTGCGCGTCGATGCCCTCGCCGCGCAGCGGCAGGCCGCGATCGCGCATCCGGACGCCGCCCTCGTGCCTGCGCCGTCCGTCGACCCGGCACCGTCGCCCTGAGCATGCGCGCCGACCCGAGCCACCGATGAGTCCGCCCGCCACCGCCCTCCCGCGCATCGAACGCGACCCGCAGGACGGCGCCATCGCGCGCCTGTCCGGCGACTGGACGCTGCATCACGCGCTGGCCGTGGGCGATGCGCTGCGCGACGTGCCCGAGGACGTGCGCATCCTCGACGCCGACGGCGTGACCCGGCTGGATTCGCTGGGCGTGCTGCAACTGCTGCGCTTCGCCTCGCGGCGTGGACTCGACGACGACGCGCTGCGCTTCCGCGACGACCATCGCGCGCTGGTGCAGGCGATCGAGGACGTGCGCGACGGTCGCCCCAAGGCGACGAAGACCTACGGCGTCGCCGCCGCGCTGGAACGCCTCGGCCGCGCCGTGCAGCACGACGCCCGCGAAGTGGTCGCGCTGGTCAGCTTCCTCGGCGAGACGCTGGTCAAGCTCGGCCGCATCCTCGTGCAGCCGCGCCGGCTGCGCGTGACCGCCACCGTCTTCCACATGGAACAGGTCGGCCTGGACGCAGTGCCGCTGGTCGGCCTGCTCTCGTTCCTCGTCGGCGCGGTCATCGCCTTCCTCGGCGCGAACATCCTCGCCGACTTCGGCGCGTCGATCTACGTCGTGGAACTGGTGAGCATCGCCTTCCTGCGGGAGTTCGCGGTGCTGCTGACCGCGATCATCCTCGCCGGCCGCACCGCCAGCGCGTTCACCGCGCAGATCGGCGCGATGGTCAGCCGCGAGGAAGTCGACGCGATCCGCACCCTCGGCCTCGATCCGGTCGACCTGCTGGTGATCCCACGCGTGCTGGCGCTGATGACGATGCTGCCGCTGCTGACGTTCATCGCGATGCTCGCCGGCCTGCTCGGCGGCATGTTCGTCAGCGCCAGCAACCTCGACATCCCGCCGCAGGCGTTCTACAACCGCCTGCACGAGACGATGCAACTGCGGCATTTCCTGGTCGGGCTGTCGAAGGCGCCGATCTTCGCGCTGCTCATCGGCCTGATCGGCTGCCTCGAAGGCCTGCAGGTCAGCGGCAGCGCGCAGTCGGTGGGCGAACGCACCACGTCCAGCGTGGTGCAGACCATTTCGCTGGTGATCGTGCTGGATGCGATCGCGGCGATCTGGTTCATGCACATGGGGTGGTGACGTGAACCTTCTTGCGAATCCCGCACTGATCGACCCGCCATGCCACGCGCTGCCCGGACGCCGCCATGACCGGCATCATGACATCGATGCATCCGCGAAAGCCCGGAATCTTTTCCGCGCTGGCGCGCGGGTCACTTTCTTTGGCGCAAAGAAAGTGACCAAAGAAAACTTTCCAGCGCCGGATCACATCTGCCGACGGCGACGTGGTCGGGATTTTTCGATGAGACCTCCATGTCTCATCGAAAAACGGCGCACGTCCTGTGCGCCGCCCTCCGGGTCTCCATTGCCAGGACGGCATGCCGGACCGGAATTGTCGTCGGGACGAGTCGCATCCAAGGCAAGCACAATGCTTCTGCAGGATGGCATTCATTCGCAGATCGGCCTGCCGATCTTGATCCCTCGCCCCACCGCGAGACTGCCGCAGGAAACCTCGCTCGATACGCCAGCCGCAGTTCTTTTCTCCGATCGTCCCGACGACGATTCCAGCGCTGCGTGGAATGCCGGAACGGGAAACCCGGAGGGCGGCGCACAGGAGGTGCGTCGTTTTCCGATGAGGCAGGATGCCTCATCGGAAAATTCCGGTTGCAGCACCGGCGGCAGGTTCGAATTGGACCTGCATGTTTTCTTTGGTCACTTTCTTTTCGAAAAGAAAGTGACCCGCGCACCAGCGCGGGAACGATTCCGGGCGTTCATCGCTTCGCATGGGACACGGATGGCGAGAGCGCCACGCCGCATCCGCGCGCATCGAACGGTCATCGTGCCGCAGCGCGAATGCGCGCACCCGCTGCTCACGGCGGAAAAGGCATCGCCATGACGACGCCCATCGACGAACCCGCCATCCAGGTCCGCGGCCTGCGCAACCAGTTCGGCGAACAGGTCGTGCACGAACACCTCGACCTCGACGTGCGCCGCGGCGAGATCCTCGGCGTCGTCGGCGGTTCCGGCAGCGGCAAGTCGGTGCTGATGCGCTCGATCCTCGGCCTGCGCGAACCGGACGCCGGCACGATCGAAGTGCTGGGCGTCGACGGTCGTTCGCGTGCGGATGCCGATCGTCAGCACATCGAGCGCAACACCGGCGTGCTGTTCCAGGACGGCGCGCTGTTCTCGTCGCTGACCGTCGGCGAGAACGTGCAGGTGCCGCTGAAGGAACATCATCCAGAGCTGCCGGAATCGCTGCTGTACGAACTCGCGCTGCTGAAGGTGAAGCTCTCCGGTCTGCCGCCGGATGCGCTGGACAAGCTGCCGTCGCAGCTGTCGGGCGGCATGCGCAAGCGCGCGGGCCTGGCGCGGGCGCTCGCGCTCGATCCGCCGCTGCTGTTCCTCGACGAACCCACGGCCGGCCTCGACCCCATCGGTGCCGCCGCCTTCGACCGGCTCACGCGCACGCTGCAGCAGGCGCTGGGGCTGACCGTGTTCCTGATCACCCACGATCTGGATACCCTGTACGCCATCTGCGACCGCGTCGCGGTGCTGGCCGAGAAGCGCGTGATCGCGGTCGGGCCGCTGCACGAGATCGAACGACTCGATCATCCGTGGGTGCAGGAATATTTCAACGGCCCGCGCGGACGCGCGGCACGCGACGCCCGCGAACGCGACCCCGCGACGCAGGGCCGTGATCCGATGACCGAGAGAGCCTGACATGGAAACCCGCGCCAACTACGTGCTGATCGGCGCCTTCACGCTGGCGACGGCCGCGTTCCTGCTGCTGTTCGGGCTGTGGGCGGCGAAGTATTCGTCGGACAAGGACTGGCGCTACTACGACGTGATCTTCGACGAGGCCGTCACCGGCCTGACCGAAGGCGGCAGCGTGCAGTACAACGGCATCAGCGTGGGCAGCGTGGCCGACCTCAGCCTCGCGCCGGACGATCCGCGCAAGGTCGTCGCGCACGTGAAGCTGCGTGCGAACACGCCGGTGAAGATCGACACCCGCGCCAAGCTGTCGTTCACCGGCCTGACCGGCACCGCGTTCATCCAGCTCACCGGCGGCACGCCGGCCGCGCCGGCGCTGGTCGCGCACGGCGACGAGGTGCCGGTGATCCGCACCGAGGCTTCGGCACTGCAGAACATCGCCGAGACCGCGAACCGCCTCGTCGCGCGTCTCGACGAAGTGCTCAGCGACGAGAACATCGCCAACATCCACAAGACACTGGCGCACATCGAGAAGACCTCGCGCGCGCTGGGCGACAGCAGCGGCGACATCGGTGCGCTGATCGCCAACGCACGCACCTCAAGCGAGAAGCTGTCGGCGACGCTGGACACCACCAATGCCGCGATCAACGACGTCGACCGCGAACTGGTGCAGAAGCTGCCCGGGCTGATCGCCAAGCTCGACAGCACGCTCGCGCGACTCGACGCCACCGCCGGCAACGCCAACGCGATCATCGCGGAGAACCGCGGCGCGATCCGCGGCTTCACCCGCGACGGACTGGGTGAGGTCGGGCCGACGCTGGACGAACTGCGTGCGCTGGTGCGCGACCTGCGCCGCATCAGTGCGCGGCTCGACCAGAATCCGGCCGGCTATGTGCTGGGCCGCCAGAATCCGAAGGAGTTCGAGCCGAAATGAACCCCGCCACGAAATCCGCCCGCGTTTCGCGTCGCCGCGCGCTGCGCACTTTCGTCCTCGCCGCGCTGATCGCACCGCTGGCCGCCTGCGGCGTGCTGCCGAAGCACGAACCACTGGCGCTGTACCGCCCCGAGGCGACGATCGCCACCGACGCGACGTGGCCGCAGGTCGCGTGGCAGTTGCGCATCGCGCGCCCGTACGCGGACGACGCGCACGACAGCGCGCGCATCCTCGTGCGCCCGCAGCCGGGCGAATTGCAGGTCTACAAGGGCGCGGCATGGACGCAGCCGGCGCCGGACCTCGTGCTGGACACGCTGGTGCGCGCGTTCGGCGACAGCGGCCGGCTCGGCGGCGTCGGCCGTCGCGGCGAAGGCGTGGGCGCGGACTACGAACTGCTGCTCGACCTGCGCCGTTTCGAAGCCGATTACGCCGATGGCGCCATGCCGAACGCGCGCATCGCGCTCGGCGCGCGCCTCGTGCGCAACGACGACGATCGCGTCGTCGCCAGCCGCGTGTTCGAGGCCGACGTGCCCGCCACCGGCACCGCCGTGCCCGAGGTCCAGCGCGCGTTCTCGCAGGGTCTGGGCACGGTGACGACCGATCTCATCGGCTGGACGCTGGCCGAAGGCCGCCGCGACGCGGCGACGAAACGCTGACACCGCAAACGACGACGCCCCGCGGAAACCCGCGGGGCGTCGTGCTCAACGGCGCGAACCTCATTCCATCGGCGGCGGACGCTTGGAAGGACGCGCGGCACGCCAGCGGCGGATGCCATAGACCACCAGCCCGATCGCCAGCCACAGCGGCCATGCGGCGGTCAGTGCGACCACGAGGTCGAGGATGCCGTACCAGCCGGTGCGCAGCGAGTCGAACATGCGCGAGAAGAAGCCCTGCGCGTGTTCGCGGAACACCGCATCGGTGTCGACCAGTTCGGTCTGGCGCAGCTTCGGCGCCTGGTACAGCGACAGCGTGATCGTGCTGAAGTCGACGCGGTCCTCGTACTGCTTCTGCTGGATCAGCGCCTCGTCGCGCTGCATGCGCGCGTCGCTGCGCGCCGAGATCACGTCGGCCTTGCGATCGAGACGATCGCCGCCGCGGATCGCGTCGCCCAGTTCGCGCTGGGCGTCTTCCTCGCGCTGCCGCGCCAGCTGCTGGCGCAGCAGGTCGAACTGGGCGTCGGCGGCCTGGAAGCTGCGACGGTCGAGGAATTCCATCTGCGACGCGATGGCGCGCAGGAACGCCTGGGTGTGGTCGCTGGGCACGCGCACGGTGAGGTTGCCGCGCACCTGGTATTCGGCGAGTTCGAGCAGCTTGCCGTTGCCGGCGGGGCGGCGCTCGATGCGCGTGGTGTCGGCGGTGATGCCGTTGTCGACGACGAAGCCACCCTGCTCCGCGGCGACGTCCTCGATCGCCAGCGCCGAGCCGTACACGTCCTTGACCCGGAACTGCGCCTGCGCGGTGCGGATGAACTTGCGCTGCCCGTCCTTGTAGACCGCGGCGCTGGAACTGACCTGGGCAGCGTCGACGCGGGTGGTCGTTTCGACCGGGTCCTCCGCTTCGCGGCGCGCCACTTCCTCGGCGACGTTGCCCTTGGCGGCCGCGTCGGCCGCGCCTTCGAACGAAGCGGACGCGGCATCCGCAGCGGCCATTTCGGCGGGCGGCGCCGCAGGCGCGGCGGCCGGCATGGCGCCGCCCGCCATGGCCTTGTCGGCCTCCATGCGTGCCGAGGTGGCTTCGGCCGCGCTTTCCTGCTTGCTGCACGCGGCGAGTGAAAACGAAAAGGCGGCGACCAGGCCGCAGACGAGCAGGTTCGAGACAGTGCGACGCATGATCAATCCCCGTTGACGATCCGTTGAGGGCGGGCCGGCGGCGCGATGCCGTCGGAGCGTGCCGTCGGAAAACGTATCGGATCGCGGAACGGGGTTGGCGGAAACCGGCCACGGCCGACCGTCACCGCTGTCACCGGATCGGCGGCGGCGCGTTTCTTGCGGCGAGCGGCGGCAGCGACGCGAGGAAGGCTTCGCCGGCGCCGGTGAAGCGGACGACGACGTCGTCGATCCGGCGCGCGACCAGCACCGGAGATTCCACGGCACCGACGCAGGTCAGCGCCATGGCGCCGAGAAACACGAGCAAGGAGAGATTGATGTCCTGCTCGATGAAATACAGCAGGGTCGCGGCCGGCAGCCAGCTCCAGGCGAACGCGATGGACATGCGATGCCAGCGCAGAGGGCGCATGCACAGCCCGACCCGGTAACGCACGCGCTTGCGCATCGCCAGGGCGACGATCGCGTCGATCAACAGGTTCAGCGGAACGAGCAGGAACAGGGCCGGCGAATGCCGGTGGAAGCTTTGCTCGCGCATCTGCGAAGCCTGCACAGACTCATTGCATTTCACGCAGCGGGCGGGGAAAGCGGCATCGCGCTCGACCACGAGCTTCGTGCCGTCACGCCACAACCCGGAGATCGTGGCGTCCACTTCGACGCGAGGCTCGATTGGCGCGAGCGGCGGCGCATAGGGGTTGATCTCCGACATCGGTAACGTCCCCTGGCGGGGCGCTCAGCGTTCCAGGATCGCCACCACGCCCATGCCGCCGGCGGTGCAGATCGAAATCAGGCAGCGGCCGCCGCCGCGTTCCTTCAGTGCCTTCGCGGCGGTGGCGACGATGCGGGCACCGGTAGCGGCGAAGGGGTGGCCGGCGGCCAGCGACGAGCCCAGCGGGTTGATCTTCGCCGGATCGATGCTGCCCAGCGGCGCGTCCAGACCGAGGCGGTCGCGACAGTATTCCGGGCTTTCCCACGCGCGCAGCGTGCACAGCACCTGCGCGGCGAAGGCTTCGTGGATCTCGTAGATATCGAAGTCCTGCAGCGTGAGATTGTTGCGCTTGAGCATTTCGGCCACGGCCACGGTCGGCGCCATCAGCAGGCCTTCGCCGTGGACGAAGTCGACCGCGGCGACGTGCGCGTCGCGGATGCGGCACAGCACTTCGTGTCCGTTCTGCGCGGCCCACTCTTCGGACGCGATCAGGCAGGCCGAGGCGCCGTCGGTGAGCGGCGTGGAGTTGCCGGCGGTGAGCGTGCCGCGACCGGAGGTGCGATCGAACGCCGGCTTCAGCGAGGCCAGCTTCTCCAGCGTGGTGTCGCCGCGCAGGACGTTGTCGCGGTTGACGCCGCGGAACGGCACGACCAGATCGTCGAAGAAGCCGCGCTCGTAGGCGGCGGCCAGCTTCTTGTGCGACGACAGCGCCCATTCGTCCTGCGCCTCGCGGGAGATGTTCCACTCCTTCGCCATGTCCTCGCAGTGCTGGCCCATGGACTTGCCGGTGCGCGGCTCGCCGACGCCCGGGAATTCCGGCTTGAGTTCGCCGAACGAAAAGCCGCGGGTGAGCCGCGCGATGCGATCCATCGTGGTCTTCGCCGCGGCGGCCGACAGCAGCCGGCGGCGCAGCTTCGGATTGACGGCGATCGGCACGTCGGAGGTGGTGTCCGAGCCGCCGCCGATGCCGACCTCGATCTGCCCGGCGGCGATCTTGTTGGCGACGGTGATGATGGTGTCGAGCGAGGTGCCGCAGGCGCGCTGCATCGTGATGCCCGGCGTCAGCGGCGACAGGCCGGAGGACAGCGCGGCCTCGCGGCCGAGGTTCCAGTCGCTGCTGTGCTTGAGCACCGCGCCCATCGCGACTTCGCCGAGCTGCTGGCCCTGCAGGCCGAACTTCTCGACCACCGCACCGAGCGTGCGCACGCTCATTCCGAGGTTGCCGACATCGGCGTAGGCCGTGTTCTGGCGGCAGAAGGGAATGCGGGCGCCGCCGAGGACGGCGACGGGACGACCATGCAGCATCGGGCACCTCGAGGGGACAGGCCGCGGCGGCGCGCGGCGGAGCTTCGATTGGACCCGCAAACGCTGGAGCTTCGTCTCTAAAACGCCGCGAAGGCCGACGCGGGCGGGCGAACGGCGGATAATGCGGCGAGTGTAACCCCCGCCCCGTGACCGACGCGACCATGACCGCTTCGCAGCCCGCCTCCGCCTCCTCGCCGCGCATGATTGTCCGCGGCGCCCTCGCCCTGGAACTGGTCCCGGGCACGCAGCCGGGACGCGCCGCGCTGCGCCAGGCCGAAGCCGGCGCGCTGGCCGGACTGGTGAGCCGCGACCTGGCCGGCTTCAGCCCCGGCGCGGCGTCGCTGGACCTGGTCCTCGCCGGCGCGCACCACGATCCCGCGGAAATGCTGCGCCCGGGCTGGCCGCTGCACCGTCGCCTCGAAGAGCTGCATGCCCGCGCCCCGGGCGCCGACGGCGGGCCGCGCGTCATCGCCTTCGGCGCCGACGCCGACGGCGTGGTGCCGCTGCCGCTGCGCGCGGAGCTGGAACTGCATGGCGGCCCGCTGCGCGTGGTGCCGTTCCTGCTGGTCGGTCCCGCGTCCGCGGTCACGGCCGTCGCCGCCGATTTCGAGCAGGCGCTGCTCGAACGCGGCATGGCCGGCGCCGAGACCGCGCTGGCCGCGCAGGACGCCTTCGAGGCGCGGATCGAGCACGCCCGCTACCTCACCGCCTACGACCTCGCGGCGATGATGGCGTTGCAGTACCGTCACGTCGGCCTGGGCGGCGTGTGGCCGCTGATCGAGACCGCGCTGCTGGCGCCCGCCGAGACCGCGTGGCTGGACGCCCCGCCGGAACCGCTGCTGCGCTACGTCGACGGCCACGTGCGCGTCGCCGACTTCGATCGCGAGGGCTGGCGCCACCGCTACGCCGGCGACGAACGCGACGAAGCCCGCCTCGACCGCCGTTACGACGTCTTCCGCGCCCGCCAGCGCCAGCTCGGCGCGATCCTCAAGGTGCACGGCCTCGACGTGTTCGCGGTGCCGTGCGCAGGCGCGCAGGACGCGCGCGCTGCACTGGGCGAGGCGTGAGCGGAGGCCGCGGAAAGCGGCGAACCCCCCTGCACGTGGGCACCTGCCGACGCTGCGGCAGCGACGTGGCGTTCGACGCATGGGCGATGATGCCCCGCGCCAGCGTGCGCTGCGGGACCTGCGGCCTTCCGGCTTTCCCGCCGGCGCTCACGTACCTGACGTTCCCCGTCGGGCTGCTGCTTGCGGTCGCACCGATCCACGGGATGCTCACCGCCGCCGAGGGGCTGTTCGGCAAGCCGATGCCCGCGCTGGCCTACGCGGGCTGTTTCGTGATCGGCCTCGCACTGGCGATGCTGGTCCCGGGCCTCGTCAACGTCGTCGTCTGGCGGCTGCTCGCCGTCTTCCTCCGGTGAAGCCCGGCCGCACGCGCGGTCAGGGGACTGCTGACGCTATTGGGGTGCGTCGAGCAGGCCGACAGCGTTGACAGGCCTTAGACTGACGCCTCCGAACTCCAGGGGGATTCCATGCGCACCATCCGCTTCCTCGGCGCCGGCCTGCTCACACTGTCGCTCGCCGCCTGCATCACGCCACATTCCTACGTCGACCCCGCCCTGCATGACACGGCCTGGACGGCGATCAAACCGCCGGCCCAGAAGCAGGCGGTCGGCTTGACCATCGAGTTCTTCCGGAACGGAGAACGTCTGGCGCGCGCCGACAAGACCCTGCGTGCATCGCTGGAGCGCGCACTGGCCAAGAGTGGCGTCGTGGTCCTGCAACCCAACGGCGCAACGGCGACGCTGACCGCGAAGTTCGACAACATCGCCGACATCTCCGAAGCGATGAAAAAAGGCTTCGGCACCGGCCTGACGTTCGGCGCCAAGGGATCGTCCGTCACCGATGCGTACGCGATCACGTTCATCTATGACGACGGCAGCGGTCCGATCGAGAAGCACTACGAACACGCGCTGCACACCACCATCGGAAACGCCCCCGCGCCCACCAGCGCCGCGCCGATGAGCCCGGTGCAGGCCTTCGACCAGGTCGTCGAGGACGCGTTGATCCACTTCCTCCGCGACCTGCAGGCGGAAGGCAAGCTGGTGATCGCCCGCGACGGCAGCGCCCGCTTCGTCGGCTGACCGATCCGGCCCGCGCCACGCGGCGCGGGCCGCTGCGCTCACATCGCGACGTCGATCACCCCGCAGCCCACGCGGCTGCCGGCGTTGCCGGCGGGCTGGCTGCCGTAGTCGTCGGGGTTGGCGTGGACGACGATCGCGCGGCCGAGGATGTCGTTCGCCGCGCCGCTGCCGAGGGTCACGCCCAGCAGGCGGATGTCGACGTGGGCCACGCCTTCCTGGTTGGCGTGCAGGTTGTCCATGTCGCCGAGGTGGTGTGGGCCGTCGCCGGCGCGGCCGTGCGGCATGCCGGCGGGGTTGAAGTGGCCACCGGCGCTGGAGGCATCCGCGGCCGAGCAGTCGCCACGTTCGTGGACGTGGATCGCGTGCGTGCCGCCGTGGCCGAGCCCGCCGAGTTCGCCTTCGATGCGCACGCCGCCGTCGATCGCGGTGATCGCGAGATGGCCGCTGACGAGGCTGGCCGAAGCCGGGCCGATGTTGGCCTGCGCACGCTGGAAGCGATGCTGCGGCACGGGCGGCGCCGGCTTCGGCGGCGGCGTGCTGGCGCAGGACGCGAGCGTGCCGGCGAGCGCGGTGACGGCGAGAAAGCGGACCATGGTCATGGCGGATCTCCATGCAGGGGAAAGCGGAAGTATGGACCGCGACGATCCGGCGCGGTTCCGCGATGCGCGTCCTGCACGAAGCATGCAGGGCGCACGATGCATGCGCCGCGCGGTCAGCCTCGCGGCGGGCGGCGCCCGGGGCCGAGCTTGCGGGTCAGCGTGTTGCGGCCGAGGCCGAGTTTGATCGCGGCATCGGTGCGGTGGCCGCCGGTATGCGCCAGCGCGGCGTCGAACAGCGCGCGATCGAAGCGTTCGAGCGCTTCGGCGTGCAGGTCGGTGCTGCCGGCGTCGAGCCGCGCGCGCGCCCACGCCACGAGCGCGGCGTCCCAGTCGCCGGCGGTCGCCGCACCGTGCACGGGGGCCGCGACCACGCTCAGCGATGCCGCGTCCAGATCGGCGACGCCGATGACGTCGCCCGGCGCCAGCGCAGCCAATCGCCAGCACAGGTTTTCCAGTTCGCGCACGTTGCCCGGCCACGCGTGCGCCTGCATCCGCTGCAGCGCTTCCGGCGCGAGACGCTTCGCCGGCGCGTCGAACTTCTCCGCCGCCGCGCGCAGGAAGCGTTCGGCGAGCTTCGGGATGTCGTCGCGGCGCTCGCGCAGCGGCGGCAGTTGCAGGCGCACCACGTCGAGCCGGTGCAGCAGGTCCGCGCGGAACCGGCCTTCGGCGACCAGCGCGTCGAGGTCCTGGTGCGTCGCGGCGATCACGCGCACGTCGACGCGGATGAGTTCGCGCCCGCCGACGCGGAAGAATTCGTTGCCGGCGAGCACGCGCAGCAGCCGCGTCTGCAGCGGCAGCGGCATGTCGCCGATCTCGTCGAGGAACAGCGTGCCGCCGTCGGCCTGCTCGAAGCGCCCGGTGTGGCGCTTCGCCGCGCCGGTGAACGCGCCGGCCTCGTGGCCGAACAGCTCGCTTTCCAGCAGTTCCGACGGGATCGCCGCGGTGTTGAGCGCGACGAACGGCCGCCGCGCGCGCGGCGATTCGTGGTGCAGCGCGCGCGCCACCAGCTCCTTGCCGGTGCCGGTCTCGCCGATGATCAGCACGCCCAGCGGCGCCTGGGCCAACCGGCCGATCGCGCGGAACAACGCCTGCATCGCGGGCGTGTCGCCGATCAGCGCGTCGGTGGCACCGCCTTCATCCTCGCGCACCGGCGGCGCGGGCGCGCCACGCGTCGGCGCCAGCGCTTGCGCGGCGAGCGCCACCGCGGCGTCGAGATCGAACGGCTTCGACAGGAATTCGTGCGCACCGCCGCGGAACGCGCCGGCGGTGCTGGCAACGTCGGTGTACGCGCTCATCACGATCACCGGGAGTTGCGGATGCCGCGCCTTCACCGCCTCCAGCAGCGCCAGGCCGTCTTCGCCCGGCATGCGCACGTCGGTGAACAGCAGGTCGGGCGCCTCGCGCGAGTCCAGCGCCCCGCGCACCGCGGCGGCGTCCTCGAACGCGGTCACGCCGTAGCCGGCCTCGCGCAGCGCGGTCGCCAGCACGAAGCGCACCGAACGATCGTCGTCGACCACCCACACCTGCGGCGGGGACTCAGGCGTGGTCGGCATGCGGATCGTCCAGGCGGTCATCGGGGGTGCGGTCCTTCGTCGTGTCTTCAGGGTCCGGGGCCGGCGCGGGGGCCGGATAAGGCAGCAGCAGGGCGAACACGGTGTGGCCGGGGCGCGAGCGATAGCTCAGCGAGCCGCGATGCTCGCGCGCGACCTGCTGCGCCAGCGCGAGCCCGAGGCCGGTGCCTTCGGCGCGGCCGCTGACCAGCGGCAGGAACAGCTGCTCCGCCAGCGCCTCGGGCACGCCGCGGCCGTCGTCGGCGATCTCCAACCGCAGCACGCGCGCGTGGAGTTCCTCGCCGATGCGCACGCTGCGCTCCACGCGCGTGCGCAGGCTGACGTTCGCGGCGCCGGCCTGCAACGCGTTGCGCACGAGGTTCCACACCGCCTGCGTCAACCGGTCGGCGTCGCCGGGCAACTCGGGCAGCGACGGGTCGTAGTCACGGATCAGCTTCACCGCCCAGCCGGCGTCGTTCTCGGCCAGGCGCAGCACGCGTTCCAGCACGCCGTGGATGTTCAGCGGCTCGTGCGGGCGCGCCGGCGCGGGCGACAGCAGCCGGTCGATGAGATCGGTCAGCCGCGCGACTTCGGATTCGATCAGCCCGGTCAGCTCGCGCGCCTCGTCATCGGTCGCGCGCCGGGCCAGCAACTGCGCCGCGCCCTTCAGCCCGGCCAGCGGATTGCGCAGCTCGTGCGCGAGACCCTTCAGCGCCGCCGACAGCGCCGACGGCAGTACCGTGGCGGGGTCGTCACCGGGGAATTCGTCGACCGGATGCGCTTCCAGCCACCAGCCGCCGTCCTCGCGCCGGGTCAGCAGGGCATCGGCGTACTGCGCGGTCTCGCTGCCCGGGAAGGCGAACGGCAGGCGCCGCAACCGCAGTTGGTCGCCCGGCGGCGCAGCCAGCACCCGCGCCAGCGTCCGCCCTTCGACCTCGAACGCCGCCAGCGGCAGCCCGGGCAGGCGCCGCGGGCCGACACCGAGCCAGCGCGCCAGCGCGAGGTTTCCGCCCTCCACCCGACCGTTGGCATCGCACCACGCCACGGGCGTGGAGAGCGCATCGAAGGCGGTGGTGTCGGGGGGCATCGCACCAATTTAGTGCAAAGCCCATCGGCAGGCGAGCCGCAGTCAGTACACGGCAACAGGCGCCCGTTCGCTGGACAGGTCATTATGTAATGCGTTACATAATGACCATCACGTCAGGTGCGCCCCCATGGAATACATCTCCCAGCTTGGCCTCGTCGCCCTTGGCAGCCGTTTCCGCGCGGTCAGCGACCGGCTCTATGCCACGGCCGACGAGGTCTACCGCCTCGGCGGGCTGCAACTGCAGGGCCGCTGGCTGCCGCTGCTGCGGGTGCTGCACGACCGCGGGCCACTGACCGTCGGCGAGATCGCCGACGCGGTGGGCCAGACGCATTCGGCGGTCAGCCAGCTGGCCGACCGACTGGTCGCGCAGGAGTGGCTGGCGGTGGTCGTCGATCCCGCCGACAAGCGCCGCCGCCGGCTGCGCCTGACCGAAGCGGCCGCGGCGCAGATCCGCGCGGCGAAGCCGTACTGGCGCGCGATCGAGGACCTGTTCGCGCAGCACTGCCGCGAGCACGGCATCGACCTGCTGCAGACGCTGGCCGCGTTCGAGCGCGTGCTGGCGCCGGACCTTGCCGATGCGATCGTCGCGCGCGCGGCGGCGCACGGGCGCGAGGCGCTGCGCATCGTGCCGTTCGCGCCCGCGTTGCGCGAACACTTCTACCGGCTCAACGAAGCCTGGCTGCGCAAGTATTTCTACGTCGAGGAAATCGACCACCACGTGCTGTCGCATCCCGAAAGCGAGATCCTGGCGCCCGGGGGCGAGATCCTCTTCGCCGCGCTGGGCGAGGACATCGTCGGCACCTGCGCGCTGATGCCGGCCGGGGACGGCACGTACGAACTCACCAAGATGGCGGTCGACGAATCGCGGCAGGGGCTGGGCATCGGCCGCGCGCTGATGGAGGCCGCCATCGCCGCGTTCCGCCGCCGCGGCGGGCACACGCTGTTCCTGGAGACCAACCGCAAGCTCGTGCCGGCGATCCGGCTGTACGAAACGATGGGCTTCGAGCACCAGCCCGCACGCAAGGCGGATTCGCATTACGTGCGCGCCGACGTGTACATGATCTGGCGCGATCCGGACGAACCGGCGCGTTGATCGCACGGTCGCCTATCATCGCGACGGCGAACGATGTCAGCCGTCGTTCGCGATCGCATGCCTCGTGGCACGGCGCCGAAACGCCACGCAAGCCACGATGCCCGCGAGCATGCCGCCGAGGAACAGCGGCAGCTCCGGATTGCCGGGTACCGCGAGTAGCGCGACGGCCGGGCCCGGGCAATAGCCGGCGATGCCCCAGCCGATGCCGAACAGGATCGAGCCGATCACCAGCGGCGCGTCGATGCGTCGCGCGTCGCCGACGTGGAAGCGCGCGTCGAACACCGGGCGCGGGTGCTTCAGCACGACCCGGAACGCGATCGCCGCGGTGACGACCGCGCCGCCGAGCACGAACAGCAACGCGGGGTCCCAGTCGCCGGCGACATCGAGGAAGGCCAACACCTTCTGCGGCGACGTCATGCCCGCCAGCGCGAGGCCGAGACCGAAGACGAGACCGGAGAGCAAGGCGGCGAACCCGCGCATCACGCGATCCCCCAGACGTGGCGCACCGCCCAGGTCGTGGCCATGGCGACCGACAGGAACAGCCCGACCGCGACGAACGAACGTCGCGAGAAGCGTGCCATGCCGCACACGCCGTGGCCGCTGGTGCAGCCGCGCGCCAGCGTCGTGCCGACGCCGACCAGCACGCCGGCGACGACCAGCAGCAGCGGCGGAAAACCCGCTCGCGCCACTGGCGCCGTGCCGCTCGCGACTTCGTACAGCCCCGCGCCCGCGATCAGCCCCAGCAGGAACAGCAGCCGCTGCGCGAAAAGCGTCTTCGGCCCGGTGAACAGGCCGCCGAGGATGCCGCTGACGCCGGCGATGCGGCCGTTGAAATGCAGCAGTCCCGCCGCCGCGCCACCGATGAGCACGCCACCGGCGAGCGAAGGCAACAGATCGGGCAAGGTCATGGCGTCAGAACTTCCGTCCGTAGGCGAAGCCGAGAATGTATTCCTCCAGATGGAGGTTCGCCTCGCCGCCGCCGAAGCCGGGCGGGATCGAGCCGCGTCCCTGCACCGTTTCCTTCAGCGCCTGCGTGTACGCGACGCTGAGCTCGCCGCCGTCCGCCAGCGTCCAGGTCGCGCCCGCGGACACGTGGTCCTGCACCACGCCGGGCGCGAGGATGTTGAACAGCGTCTGGTCGGACGGGATCGGCTGCCCGGAATGGTTGTAGCCCGCGCGCAGCCGCAGGCGGTCGCTCCAGGCGTAGTCGGCGCCGATCTTGAAGGCGGTGATGTCGCGCCAGCCGAAGCCCGGGCCGTTCGGGGCACCGAGGCCGTTGGGCAGGTTCGCCAGCGGCAGCCCGACCGAGCGCACGCTGCCGTAGCGGATCCGTTCGGCATCGGCCGCGATCGTCAGCGCCGGCGTGGCCTTGTACGCCAGGCCGACGCCGTAGTTTTCGGGAATGTCGAACCCGCCATGGCCGGCGAACAGGCCTTCGTAGCGCTCGAACCGGCCGGTACGGATACGCGACGACCACGTCGCGCCCAGCGAGAGGTTCGGCGTGACCTGCCCGGTCCAACCCAGGCGCAGGCCCCAGCCGGTGGCGCTGTCCTTGCCGCGATTGGTGACGTGGCCGGGGCGCGTGGTGAAGGCCGGATCGAAGTTCTGCAGGCCGCGCGCCTCGAACCGCTGGTACGCGACGTTCACCGCCGCGCCGATCGCGTGCCGGTCGTTCACCTGCCACGCGATCGACGGCGAGACGAACAGCTGTTCGAGGTCGACGCCGGCCTTGCCGCTGCCGAACAGCGGGATGCCGCCGTCGTACACGGTGTTCATGCCGCCGTTGCCGTACACGGCGATGCCGACGCCGAGCCGGTCCGACAGCGCGTGCGTGTAACCGAATTCGGGCAGGAAGAAGTTCGTCTTGCCGTTGCCGTCGTAGCGGCCTGCGACGGGGCTGGGCGCGGTGATCTCGGCGCCGCGCTTCGGCGCGAACCAGGTCAGGCCCGCGTCCACGCGATCGTCCACCAGCACGGTCCCGGCGGGGTTGGTCGCGGCGGCCAGCGCGTCCTGCGGGAAGGCGATGCCGGCGCCGCCGAGACCCTGCGCCGTCACGCCATAGGCATGCTGGAAATAACCATCGGTGGCCAGCGCCACCCCGGGCGAGACGGCAAGCGCCAGCAACGCAAGATGCGGGAAACGAAGGCGCATGATCAATTCCCAGTCGATTGGTGTGATTCCATGGACTGTAGGAACGACACCCCGGCGCGGGGAACTGAACGATCGTCATGTGCTTATTCGTTTGCGGGCGACCGGCCGCCCGCGTCGCGTCGGCATTCCGGCCGCTACAACCCCACCAGATGCAGGAAGCGCGTGGTCGAGGTGTCCTCGATGCAGTGCACGAGGCGCACGCCCGCGGCGCGGTAGACGGCCTGCCAGGCGCGACGGTCCGGCGGCGGGATGCCCTGCCCCGAGATCGCCTGCACGTAGTCGTGCAGCAACGTTTCGCGCATCGCCGGCGTGGTGTGCGCGGCATGGCCGAGGCGGCCGTAGTAGTCCGACACCAGCAGCATGCGCCCGGGGAAATCGCGGCGCAGGCGAAGGAGCCACGCGGGCGCGGCGTCGCGCTTCGCGAAGAGTTCGTTGGCGAGATCGCCGGCGACGATGGTGTCCACCCGCGCCCGTGCGTCCGCGGGCAGCAGGCGCGCGGGCATGCGCCCGTCGCCCGCGAGGATGCGCACCCGTCGCGCGACGCCCGCCGCGCGCAGACGCGCGCGTGCGAGCCGGCACATGCCCGGGTTGGCGTCGATGCCCCAGCCGCGCAGCTGCGGATTCGCCACCGCCAGCGCCGCGAGCAGCGCGCCGGGACCGCAGCCGAGATCGAGCACGCCCCGGCTGCCGAGCTGCGTGAGCAGCGACGCCGGCATCGCCTCGGCGCCGCCCGGTGCATGCAGGAACGCGTTGGCGTGGCGCCGGCGATCCACGCGCGCGCCGGCCCGCGCCGGATGCCGCAGCAGTTCCGGCAGCGCGACGGCATTCGCACCGAACGCGCCTGCGTAGAGATCGAGCACGAACTGTGTTTCCGGCGCAGCGCCTTCGCTCGCGACGAAACGCTTGCCCTGCTTGCGCACCAGCGTGGTGCGCGCGGCCGCGAATTCCAGCGTCGCGGCGAGCAGCGCCGGATCGAGCCGGCACGCCTGCGCCACGTCGTCGACGGTGCGCGGCCGCGACAGCGCGGCGAGCACGCCGAGGTCGTGCAGCGTCGACAGTGCGTGGCCGAGCTGAAGCCCTTCGGCGAGATCCAGCGCGCCCCAGTGCGGCGCGGCGATGGCGTCGGAAGAAGACGCGGTCTTGCGGCTCAATGCATCGCCCCCGCCGTCGTCTCCGGCGCGGGCACGAGGATGCCGGCGCCGACCAGTTCGCGGAAGAAGCGGTCGTCGACGCCGTCGTCGCCGGTGGCCTCGCGCAGCATCGCGGCGACCGCGTCGCAGCGCTGCGGTTCGGCGAACACGCCGAGGATGGCCTCCAGCCCTTCGTCGATGCGCCAGGCTTCGGGGGCCTTGCGGCCGAAATGCAGCAGGTAGCTGGTGCGCTCCGCGTCGTCGTCGGGCAGCAGGGCGTCGTCGCGTCCGGCGTCGCGGATGCGCGCCAGCCAGCGATCGCAGTCGTGCAGGCCGGAGAGGATGCGCACGCGATCGCTCAGCACGTACGGCCGCGGCGCGTCGTAGGCCGGCGCGGGCGCTTCGACCGGCGCGGGTCGCGTGTCGTGCAGCGCGAGGCCGTAGCGAAACAACGAAGTCAGATGATGATCCGCACCGTATTCGGCCGCGACGAAACCGGCGAGCAGGTCCGCGTCCGGCATCCAGCCCGGCGGACGTTCGCGCAGCATGCGATCGGCATGCGCGCGGAACGCCGCGACGAACGCCGACAGTCGCCCGTCGTATCGCCGCAACGCATACGCGGCGACGTCCGGCCCGACGCGGCGCAGCAGATCGACCGTCGCCACCGCGAACAGATGGTCTTCGCGCGGCAGTGCGCCGGGATAGTGGAAATAGGTCTGGAAGATCTCCGGCGTCGACACCACCAGCTCGCGGTCGTCGGGGCCGATCAGTTCGCTGTTGTATGGGCTGGCGTAACCGTCGTAGCGCACGTCGTCGCCGCGCTCGGCGTACATCGGCGTGCCCGGTTCCGGCTGCAGGATGTGCAGCTGCGTGAGGCAGTTCGCGGAGAAGTGGCGGCCGATCATGTCCAGCGTGTCGTCCTGGTCGGCGCGCTCCTCTTCCGGATAGCCGGTGATGAACGACGCCGTGGTCTCGATGCCCAGCGACGCGCACACACCGAGGATCGGTTCGACGAGATCGAGATCCAGCCGCTTCTGGCTGATCTTCTGCATCCGCTTCGAGCCGGTCTCGATGCCGAAGTACAGGCCGATGCAGCCGGCATCGGCCATGCTTTCCAGCAGCGTCGGATTCACGCAGTCCACGCGCGCCGACACCCGCCAGCGGAAGCCACGCCCGCGCACCGCTTCGCAGAACGCCTGCACCTTGTGGCGGTTGACGGTGAACATGTCGTGGTCGAGCTTGAACTCGTCGAAACCGTAGCGCTCGCGCAGGCGCTCCAGCTCGAACACCAGCCGCTCCGGCGATTTCAGCCGGAAGCTGCGCTGGAAGAAACCGGCGGTCGAACAGAACGTGCACGCGAACGGGCAGCCGCGCCCGGCCTCGATGCGCAACAGGTCGAGGCCGAGTTCGGCGATCGGGTAGTGGTCGTAGTCCAGCAGCGGCAGGCTGTCGAGGTCGTGGACCTTGGGCTTGCCTTCGGTCATGCGGAAGCCGCCGTCAAGAGTGTCGCGCCAGCTCAGGCCGGGGATCTTCGCGAACGCGCGATCGGGCAATGCGCGCAGCACCGACGGGAACACCTCGTCGGCTTCATGGCGCACGACGAGGTCGAACTGCGGGAAGCGTTCGAGGATCGGCCGGTCCAGCATCGTCGCGTGCGGCCCGCCGAGCAGGATCGGCAGGTCGGGTTCGGCGCGACGCAGGCGCGCGGCGACGTTGATCGCGAACAGGAAGCTGCAGCCGAGCGTGGTGAAGCCCACGGCTTCGGGCGACTGCGCGAGGATCTGCGCGGCGGCGATGTCGTACAGGTATTCGTCGTAGCGCAGCGTGCCGTTGCGCAGCAGTCGCTTGGGATCGTAGATCGAGGTCGTCGTGCCATCGCGTGCGGCGGACGCCGCCAGCGCCAGCAGGCCGAGATGCGGATGCACGTCGAGCAACGCGAGGTCGCCCTCTTCCGGCATCACCAGGTTGTCGACGAGGGTCAGGCGCATCGCGCCTCGGGCATGGCAGGCAGTTGCACCAGACCGAAGTCGGCGAGCGTCGCCAGCGCCGCGCGCACCGCCGCGGTCGCGCCGCGTCCGCCGCCGAGGCTGCGCACCAGCGCGGGCACGCTGCGGCGGCCGTCGAGGCGCGCCAGCAGATGGAAGCCGAGCGCGTCGAGATCGAGCACGGTCACGTCGTCGGCGCCGGGCGCGCGCCAGAAACACAACGCGTGCGGCGCGTCAGGCACGCTGCCGAGGTCGGGCACGCTCGCATGCAACGCGTCGGCGAGCACACGTGGATCGCAACCGAATTCGTGCAGTTGCAGTGTGCCGCGCAGCCGCGGCACGTCGGGCAGATCGATGACGTCTGCGTCGGCATCCGTCGCCGTGTGCCAGGGCCCGAGCCGCGCGATCGCGTCCTCGTAGCGCAGCGCGTCCCACAGCCGCGCATGCATCGGATCGGCGGGATCGAGCCAATCGGCGATGAAGTCGAGCAGGTCGCGCGCACGATCGGGCATCGTCGTCGCCCACGGCAGCCGCCGCAGCGAGCGGAATTCCGCATAGGCCGCGAACATCGCGATCTCCATCGCGGTCGTGCTCATCAGCCGGAACGACAGCGGATAGTGCGCGCGCAGCGGGTTGTGGCGCACCTTCACGCCCAGCCCGGAAAACTTGGCGAGCACGTCGAGGTCGATCTCGGCCGGATCGACGCCCAGCGCGCGCAAGCGCTCGGGCTGCGCGCGCCAGCGCACCAGCAGCCGCGGCTGTTCGATGCCCGCGGCCATCACCGCCTGCACGCGCGCCAGGCTCATGCGGCCTCCAGCAGCGCGCGGGTGCGCATGAGTTGCTGCTGCAGGATCGCCTGCGGGAACGCGCCCGACCAGTTGTATTCCAGCGTGAGCGCCTGCGGCCGCACCACGTCGAGCACGCGGCGCAGCAGGTCGAACACTTCGGGCGGCGCGGGCACCGCGTGGTCGTCCCACGCCACGCCCGACTGCGTGCTCATGCCGGAGATGTGCACCTCGACCACGCGCTCCAGCGGCAGGCGCTTCAGTTCTCGCTGCGGATCGGCGCCGGTGTTGACGCAGGTGATCAGGAAATGGGTGAGGTCCAGCAGCAGGCCGGCGTCGCAATGCGCCAGCACGTCGGCGATGTAGGCCGACATCGGCATGGTGCTGCCGGGCACCTCGAAATACTGCGGCGCGTTCTCCAGCAGCAGCGGCGTCGCGCCGAGCCGCGCGCGCGCCGCGGCGTAGTTGTCGATGACGCGCGCGACCGAGGCCTCGCTCAGCTGCGGGCAGACGGTGTAGGTCAGCGAGGATGGCGCGATCGCTTCGCCGTCGTCGTCCAGGCCTTCGGCCGAGACATACGCGAGGTGTTCGCCGATCCACGGCGTGCGCAGCCGCGCGGCGGCGGCGGCGATGGCGTCGAAGGTCTGCGCGGACGGCGGCACCGTGCCGGCCACCGAGACGCTGGCGCAGTGCAGGATCAGCGGGATGCGCTGCTGCACGTCGCCGGCTTCGGGCGTGTGCCGCAGCTGTTCGAACGGGATTTCGAGATAGTCGAGCGCGTCGGGCAGCGCGTCCAGGCAGGTCAGCGCCGGCGGGCCGTAGGCCAGGCCGATCTGGGTCCGCGACGGGTCCGGCCGGAAATGCTTCACGCGCTGCGCCTCGAAGGGAATGCGTTCGTCACCTGCGCCCGCGAACGCGGCGACAGGCATCGCGGCACCGCACGTCGTGCCGTGCGGGCAGGCGAAACGTCACCGGAGAACGGCTCCGGCCCGCAGGCCGGAACCGCGCGGGCGTTCGACGATGGAACTCAGTCGTACAGCCAGGGGCCGCTGAGCTTGCCGCCGCTCAGGTCGACCTTGCTCAGCGTCACCGTCAGCGTGCCCTTGTCGATGCAGCGCTTGATGGCCGCGATCTTCTTCGCGTCCAGCGGCATCGACAGGTGCATCTTCGGGATCGCGCCGCTCAGCGCGATGCTCGCCGACTTGGCGGCGCCGCTCTTCTTCGCGACTTTCTTGGCCGCCTTCTTGGCCGGGGCTTTCGCGGCTTTCTTCGCCGCCGGTTTGCGCGTTGTTGCCATTTCCCTGCTCCTCCCTGCTCACATGATGACCGCGTTGCGCGGCCGGACGATGCGGTAGCTTTGCGGAATCCCTGGCATGCAGTGCGGTTCCGGGGCGATGCACCGGCGAACATCCGCGACTCCCGCGGCGTGATCGATGGCGCGAATCGTCATCGCATCCTCGGAACCGACGACTCGGCGACCATGTCACACGCTTCTCGAAATTGTCAACACCCGTCATCGTGCAACGTCACGATGTCGCGCACGCCGCCGTGCAGCACGCCACCATGCACTGCACCATCGACGGCACCGCGCGCTTGCAGGCGCATGCGCGGATCGTGCGTCGGCAGCAGCATCACGTGCACGCGCCAGTCGATCGCGACGTCTTCGCGCAGCAGCGCATCGCCGCGCGTCGACAGCGCCGCGAGCAGCGCGCGCAGCAGGCGCAGCGCCAGCGCGCGGCCGACGCAGACATGCCCGCCGGCGCCGAACGGGAAATAGACGTACGGCGACGGCCGCAGGTCCGCCCAACGCGCGGGCAGGAAGCGTTCCGGCTGCGGGAACGTCGACGGCTCGCGATGCGACAGGAACGGGCACAGCAGCACTTCGGTGTGCGCCGGCAACCGATGCGCGCCCAGCCGCACCGCGGTGCGCGTCGTCCGCACCATCAGCGCGTTCGGCGTGAGCACCCGCAGCGACTCGGCGAGCACCGCGTCCGCCAGCGTCTCCTGCGACAACGCCGCCGCGGGATCGGAGCGGCCATCGTCGGCACGCAGGCGTGCGCGCAGCATCGGCAACTGGCTGAGCGCAAGCAGCGTCCACGCCATCGCCACCGCGACGGGCTCGTTGGTGGAGACGGCGAGCACGTTGGCGTGGCCGACGAACGCGTCGTCGTCGATCGCGTCGTCCAGCGCCAGCGCCGCGAGTGCGCCGAACATCGCCGCATCGCGATGCGCGGCACGCACGGCGACGCGATAGCGACGCAGGCCGCCGTCGAGCGCCAGGCCGCTGCGCACCAGCGATGCACGTGCGTCGTCGTCGAGCGCCGCCCACGGCGCCGCGGCCTCCCGCCGCAGGCGGAAGTAGTCCATGACCGCCGCGGGATCGAACCCATCGATCGCGACGTCACCGAACAGCAGCGACGTGGACGCGGCCAGCGTCACCCGCCGCATCGTCTCCAGCAGCGGCCAGTCGTCGGCGTCGCGCGTCACGAATCCCGCATCGACCGCCTGCCGCGCGGCCAGGGCGATGCGCTCGGCGTCGGCGCGGGCCAGCGCACGGGCGAGCTGCGCCTTGGCCTGCGCGTGCGCATCGCCGCGCATGCCGTGCAGGCTGGCGTTGAGATGCACCAGCGGCGCCGGCAGGCCCAGCCGCACCGCCGCCGACACCGGCAGCACGAAGCGTTCGATGTCGCCCAGCACCGCGCGCTGGTGCGCTTCGCCGAAGACCGCGATCACCTGCGCGCAGTCGTCGTCGCGCGAGAGCAGCGGGCCGGCCATGTCGAGCGCGAAGACGTCGCCGTGACGCGCACGCGCGTCGGCGAGCCAGGCCATCGGGTCGGCGCCGATCGAGGCGACGTCGCCGGCGCGCGGCAGCGGACGCGCGGCGCTCATGCAGGGCCCGCCGTCCGTGTCGACATGCCGTTCCGGTTCGTTCGCATCGTGCGTCTCCACGGCTTCCCGTCCTCGGGTGGCGACAGCATCGCACGGCGGGCGCACGCGGCGGCGGTATGATCGGCCGCTCGCCCCCGCCCAGGATCGCCGCCCGTGAACGCACCACGCCCGACGTCCCTCGCCGCCACGCTCGGCACCGGCCTGTGCGCGCTCGCGCTGCTGCTCGGCAGCGCCGCGCCGGCCCGCGCGCTGACCACGCCGCTGCGCTTCGAGACCGTGCAGACCGAGGCCGACGTGCCGCACCGCTGGTGGCAGGACGCGGTGATCTACGAGGTCTGGCCGCGCTCGTTCAAGGACGGCGACGGCGACGGCAGCGGCGACTTCCGCGGGCTGACGTCGAAGCTGGATGATCTGCGCGGCCTCGGCGTCGACACGATCTGGCTGACGCCGGTGTTCGAGGCGCCGTCGTACCACGGTTACGACTTCCAGGACTTCTACACGATCGAACGCGACTACGGCGCGATGGCCGACTTCGACCGCTTCGTCGCGCAGGCGCACAGGCGCGGCATGAAGGTGGTGCTGGACCTGGTGCTGAACCACGTGTCCGACCAGCATCCGTGGTTCCTGAAATCCGCGCGCCGCGAGCCGGGCTACGAGGACTATTTCCTGTGGCGCGACACGCGCCCTGACGGCTGGGGCCAGCCGTGGTCGACCACGCCGGATCCGTCGAAGGTCTGGCACTGGAACGACACCCGCAAGGCCTACTACTACGGCGCGTTCGGTGGCTCGCAGCCCGACCTCAACCTGCGCAACCCCGCGGTGTCGGCCGAACTCGACCACGTCGCCGCGTTCTGGCTGGAGAAGGGCGTCGACGGCTTCCGCCTGGACGCGGTGCGCTACGCGATCGAGGACGGCCCGCTTCCCGGGCAGGCCGACACACCGGCGACGATCGCGTTCTGGACCGCGTTCGCGCAGAAGGTGAAGGCGATCAATCCCGACGCGCTGCTGATCGCCGAAGCGTGGGCGCCACTGGACACCGTCGCCCGCTACCGCGATGGCGGCAAGGGCCTGGACGCAGCCTTCGATTTCGACTTCGGCGACCGCGTGATCGCGCTGCTCAATCCGTCCAGCGAACGCAAGGCCGACTTCGGCACGCTCGCCGATGCCACGGACGGGCGTCGCGACACGCTGTGGGCCGACCTGAAGGCGCGCGCCGCCGTCGCACCGCTGTCGTACTTCGCGCCGTTCCTGTCGAACCACGACCAGAACCGGCTGCTGCAGCGGCTCGGCGGCGACGAGGCGAAGGCGAAGATCGCCGCCAGCCTGCTGCTGACCTCGCCCGGCACCGCGTGCCTGTACTACGGCGAGGAGATCGGGCTGACCCAGCCGAAGACCGGCGAGGATCGCTATCGCCGCGCACCGATGCAGTGGGACGACGGCGCGGTCGCGGGTTTCAACGCGACCGGCAAGGTATGGACCGACCTCGCCCCGCCGCGCGGCTATCGCGGCGAGCAGGGCGCGTGGTGGGTCGACTTCTGGCGCACGCAGCGCGGCCATGGCCATTCGGTCGCCGCGCAGCGTCGCAACCCGGATTCGCTCTACCGGCACTACCAGCGCCTGCTCGCAGTCCGCAACGCCAATCCGGCGCTGCGCCGGCCGACCGAGCTGCGTTATTTCCCGGTCGATGCCGCCGATGTGTGGCTGCTGCACATGGCGTCCGCCGAAGGCGAGAACTGGGTGATCGTGAACCTCGATCCCGCGAAGCCGGTCGCGTTCGCCGTACCCACCGAACTGATCGGCACCCATCGCGACCGCCTCGCCGGCGCCACCCGCACACTGGGCAAACACTTCACGCTGCGGCCCGGCGAAACGCTGGTGTTCTGAGCGACACCCTGCGCCTTCCGACGATTTCCCCTGTCCATCCGCCTGTCCTCGAGTCCCTTCATGCCGATCCGTCGCCTCGCCCCGCTTTCCGTCACTCTGCTCACGCTGCTGTCCGCCGGCGCCACGATCGCCGCCGACAAGGGCGCCGCCGCCGAAGGCCCCGCTGTCGAAGGCATGTCCTTCCAGCACAACGACTGGGAAGTGGCCTGCGACAACACCCGCACCTGCCGCGCCGCGGGCTACCAGTCGGACGATGGCGAAGCATTGCCGGTCAGCGTGCTGCTGACCCGCGCCGGCGGTGCCGGCACGCCGGTGACCGGCCAGGTGCAGCTGAGCGAAGGCTGGGATGACGATCTGTTCAAGGGCTTTCCCGCGCGCTTCCCGCTGGCGTTGCGCATCGATGGCCGCGACCTCGGCAGCGTGACGCTGGCGAAGGACGCGCTCACGGCCGACCTCACCGCCGCGCAGGTGAAGGCGCTGCTGGCCTCGCTGCTGCGCGACAGCCACATCGAATTCCGTGCACGCGACAAGGTCTGGCCGCTGTCCGGCGCCGGCGCGTCCGCGGTGCTGCTGAAGATGGACGAGGCCCAGGGCCGTGTCGGCACGGTCGGCGCGCTCTATCGCCGCGGCAAGCAGGACGAGTCGCGCGTGCCGCCGGCGCTGCCGAAGCCGGTGATCGTCTCGCCGCCGCTGGCACCGGCGCAGCCCGGCGACGCCACGCTCGTCGCGAAGCGCGGCGATGTTCTCCGCGCGGCGCTGCGCAAGAGCATCGACCCCGACGACTGCGAAGGCACGACGCAGGTCGACGAATACCACACGCTGGAAGTGACGCGGCTGACGAAGACGAAGCTGCTGGTCTCGACGCTGTGCTGGCAGGCGGCCTACAACCAGGGCATCGGCTTCTGGGTGGTCGACGACAAGCCGCCCTACGCGGCGGAGCTGGTCACCACCGAAGGCACCGACGGCGACGGCCACGGCATCCATTCCGGGCAGAAGGGCCGCGGCATCGGCGACTGCTGGAGCAACGACAGCTGGACCTGGGATGGCCGCGGCTTCGTGCACAGCGGAAGCGGCGGCTCGGGCCAGTGCAAGGGCTTCGCCGGCGGCGCGTGGGACATGCCGACGCTGGTGTCGGAGGTGAAGTGATCCCGGCGCGCGAGCCAGGCGCCCGCGTGATCCGCGCCTGTGCCGCGGCTCAGCCCAGCAGCACGCGCACCAGCAGCATTGCCGGTGCGCCGAGGTAATACAGCAGGCGGCCGGCGATCTCGAGCCCGCGACGCACGCCGACGGCGCGCTCCCGTTTCGCGAGCAGCGCGGCCCACGTGCCGGCTTCGATGAAGACGCGCAGCGCGGCGGCGTACAGCGTCATGCCGGCGGCCCACGACGCCCACCAGATCAGCAGCGCCAGCAGCCACGCCTTCAGGCCGAAGGTGTAGTACTCGCCGAGGAAACCGCCGTACGCGATGATCTGGTGCAGGCGGAACGCCGGCAGCGCCGGCAGCAGCGGGAACAGGCCGAACTTCACCAGCGGGTGATCGAACCAGCGTCGACGCACGGCCGCCGCGCGCACGTGTGCATACGCGGCCGCGCGCGCCTCGCCCGCCTGCGCCACCGCGGCGGGCGCACCCGCGCGCACCAGCGCCTGCGCGAGCGCCGGCACGTCGATGCCCGCCAGCCCGTGGGTGAAGCGCGTGCCCGACGCCAGCCGCAGCCACGCGCCCGGCAGCGGCAGCGGCAGGCGCCACGGCTCCAGCGCGGCGACGCCGGCGACGGGGATCTCGACACGACGCGCACGCTGGTCGAGCACCAGCGCGTCCGTTTCGATGCGGAGCGTGGCGGCGCCGGCGCGACCGATCGCCCACGCGGCGAGCGCCGGCGCCAGCACCAGCCCGACGAACATGCGCAGCTGCGCGAGGGTGCCAGTGTCGCTGCCGTCGCCGACCAGCCACGCCGACCCCATCCACAGCAGACCGGCACCGGCGACCACGCGCAATGCGCCGGCGGCGATCCGCGCCGGCGGCGACAGCGCCGACACGGCCATCGCACACTGCGCGGAGGACGCCGTCGCGACATCATCGCTCGCCGCACGCGGCCGCCGCGCACGCCGGGCGCGCAGCGCGGACCATGTCGCGAGCAGCAGCAACAGCAACGCGGCGGTGCGCCCGACCCAGTCGCCCCAGCGCACCATCAGCGTGGTCGGCGGCCGCATCGGGGCGACGTCGCCGACCAGCAGCGCCTGTTCCCCCATCGCGGTGCGCTGGCGCACGTCGCCGGTCGGATCGATTACCGCGCTGACGCCGTTGTTGGTGACGCGCAACTGCGGCAGGCGGGTCTCGATGCTGCGGAACGCCGCCACCGCCAGATGCAGGCGCGCGCCGTCGGGATGCGCGGTGAACCACGAATCGTTGGACAGCCCGAGCAGCACCTGCGCGCCCTTGCGTGCGCCCTCGACGGCCAGCCCGGGATCGACGTCGTCGAGGCAGATCAGCGGTGCCACCGGCACCTCGCGGCCATCGCGCAGGCGCAGCGGGAACACCCGTGCGCCGTCGCCGGGCCGCCACGTGCCGGCCCACGGCAGCAGCCGGCGCAGCGTCGGGCCGTCCAGCCACGGCGGCACGTATTCGGTGAACAGGAACAGCCGCGTCTTGCGATAGAAGCCCTGCACGCCGCCGCGCGCGTCGACGAAGGCCGCGGCGTTGTATTCGCCGTCGGGGTCGCGGTCGTAGGTGCCGAACACCAGCGGCACGCCCGCGGCGACGGCGAAGCTGCGGATCTCGTCGTCCAGCGCCTCGCCGTCGGCACTCTTGGGATGCGCGAACGTGGTCGGGAACACCGTCTCCGACCACAGCAGCGCGTCGACGCGGTGGTCGATCACCGCTTCGCGCGACATCAGGTAATGCGTGTCGAGCACCGTGCGCACGACCGCGTACGCGCCCATCTCGCGACGCAGGCGTTCGTAGTCGACGATGTTCGACTGCACCATGCCCAGGCGCAGCCGCGGCGCATCGGCGCCGGCCTGCGGCAGCGACGCCAGCCGCAGCGCGCCGTAGCCGGCCAGCGCCAGCGGCAGCACGAGCGCGAACGCCAGCGGCCGCGCCGATGCGCGCACGCCATCGCGCCGGCGCGACAGCGCATGCGCGGCCGCCTCGTTGGCGAGGATCAGCACGAAGGTCAGCCCCGCGGCACCGCCGAGATCGGCGGCCTGGCGCAGCGTGGCCGACGGCAGCAGCCCGTGGCCGAGCGTGTCGCCCAGCAGCTTCGGCACCAGCCATTCGGCCGCGACCCACGCACACGCGCCGGCCAGCGCGCGCAGCGCGACGCCGTGGCGACGCCCGAAGGCATGGCGCACGAGCGCGAACACGAAGAACTGCGGTTGCAGCAGCGGTGCGACCGCGAGCACCACCGCGACGCCGCCCGCGGCAGGCAGGCCGAGATAGCCGGCGATGGCGCTGCCGAACCACCACAGCACCGCGCCGGCGAAGGCCACGGCCATCAACAGGCCGCCGCGTGCGGCGGCGAAGGCGCTCGGCGCTGCGTCGAGCGCACGCAGCCACGGCACCAGCACCACGAAGCCCAGCGGCCACGCGAACCCGCCCCGCGCGTACAGGGCGAACAGCAGCGCACTGGCGAAGACGCCGGCCGACATGCGCCAGCCGGGACGCAGCGAAGCGATCACGCGCTACGGACTCCCGCCGTCGCGAGGCCGCGGGATCTCGATGCGCCGCACCGGCAGCCCCGGCGGGGCGTATTCGGGCGGCACCACGCGGTTCGCCGGGATCGGGATCGGTTTGCCGTTGGCGTCGAAGAACTGGAAATCGGGCGAGAACATCAGGATCGGTTCGATCCGCTGGCCGTCGTCGGTCGCCTGGTAATGGCGGACGTAGCCCTCGGGCAGCGGGAAATCCTCGGGCACGGCCAGACCGACCAGCGGCGGACTCGTCCCCGGCGGATTGAACGCGCCGAGTCCGGTGTGGACACCGGCGGCATGCAGGCGATCGATCACTTCGCCCATCGTCGGCACTTCGCCCGGCGGCACGTAGTCGGCGAGGTCGCCGACCGGATCGCTGCCGGTGCCCGCGCGGCGCGCGGTCAGCGCCTGCGCGGCGGCCGTTGCGGCGGCGATGGTCGATCTGCCGGTGCCGGGCGCGGTCGTGTCGTCGACGGGCGCCGCGGCGGACGCGACATCGTCGGCCGGCGGGCGCGCATCGTCGCCAGGCGTGCGATGCATGCTCAGCAGATACCCCCCGCAGCCGGCGACCAGCACCGAGGCGAGGGCGAGATAGAGCAGGCCCCGGCGTGCGCCGGGGCCTGCGTGGCGGACGATGCGCACCCCGTCGCCGGCCGGGCCGGTCGAAGGGGCATGCGAAGCGCGCAGGTCGTCCATCGTGGCATCGTGACGGTCAGGCCGCCGCGATCACGGCGCCGGCGGGCTGAAGGTCGACAGACCCCAACCCATGCGCTCGTGGCCGTACTGGTTCCAGATCGGGTTCTTGCCGCCGGTGAACGACGTGTAGCGCGCCGCGCCCGTGCCCGTCGAACCGCCGAACAGGCCGGCCGTGACCGTGCCGCCCTGGTAGGTCGGGTGGGTGTCGTCCGACTGGATGTAGTCGTAGCTGCTGGACGAGGACACGAAGTGCGTGTTCGCGTCGCGCAGGGTCGACTTCAGCGTGGAGGTGATGCGGGTGACGTAGCTGGCTTCGCTCTCGCCCGGGATGAACTTCAGCGCATCGGAGTCGATCTGGCCGTCACCGTTGCTGTCGTAGTCCGCGCCCATGTACTGGGCGAAGTTGTCGTTGCACTTGAAGCCCTTCTGGCGGGCGTATTCGCACATCCAGTAGTTCATGCTCGCGATCGCCGGCAGGAACTTGTCGCGCAGGTTGATCTTGGCGCCGGTGGTCGGGTCGTTGCAGCCGCTCTGCACGTTGTCGGCGGCGTAGCCGGGGTAGTACAGGTTGGAGATGACCTTCAGCTTCACGCCCGAATAGGCATTGGCGTTGATGTAGTTCATCGCCGCGGCGACGTAGGTCTTGCAGTTGGCGACCGCGGTGTTGAGCCCGCTGTAGTCGCAGGTGCCGGTCTGGCCCTTGAACGCGCTGCGCGCCTGCAGGCCGTCGTTGCCGCACATTTCGAACGTGACCACGCGGGTCGAGGCGTCCTGCATGTACGAGGCTTCGCCGACGATCTTGTTGTTGTAGACGTCGGACGCGATGGCGCCGGACTTGGCGCGGCGGACGCTCTCGATGTCCGCGTTCCACAGCGCCGCCAGGTATTCGGCGTCGACGGTGGGGGCGGAGTACTTGGCGGCATTCGCGATCGAGCCGTTGTAGCCGGCGTAGATCGAGTCGCCGTAGGCGACGACGCGGTACTTCGTCGCGGTGCCGGAACGGTCGACCGTCCACGACACGTTCTGGTTGAGCGTGTTGGCCGAGGCCTGCGCGGCGACGAACACCGCGATGGCCGGGACCAGCACATGCAGGGTCTTTCGGATGATCATGAACCTGTTTCCTTGGTGAGAAGATGGACGAGCCGACGAACCCGAGGGCTGTGGACGACGCTCAGGCGTATTCCGGGATTTCCGTTCCTGGCATCCGGTCGCGTACGGACCGCCCCCGCCGGCCGCCAAGCTAACGGTTCCCCCGATACCAATCAATGGGCGGATCGTATGGATGCGCTGCAACAATGCGGTGACAGCGATGGCCAGCCGGGCTGCGGAAAGCATCGTCGGGAACGCACGGCGGGATGCGTCCGGACGTGCGATTGCAGGATACCGGGCCGGCATGCTTCCATCGGATCGGGGAACGGACATGCGGATACGGACAGGGACGTTGCCGCAGGATCGCCGCGGATCGATTGCATCTGCGCCATCGGAACCGGCCAAGTGCCGCGAACAGGCCGGGATCGTGCATGGTCGTCCGCGCCCCGCCATTCGACGCCCACCCTTCAGGAGCACCCGCCCGTGATGCCACGACTCGCCCTCGTCCTGCTGCTGGCGCTCGCGCCGCTGTTGCCCGTCCACGCAGCCGACGCGCCGTCCGCGGAAGCCCAGAAGCAGGCCGCGTCGCTGCTGCCGACCGCGCTGCAGAACCTGCTGACCGTGACCTGGCAATGCCAGGGCGTGATGACGAAGCAGCCCTACGAACAGTCGCGCACGCTGGTGCGCAAGGCCACGGCAAAGATCCTGGACGACGCCACTGCCGACGCCTTCGTTGCGAAGCAGGAAGACATGCTGCAGGCCGCCTGCCCCGCTGCGAAGGCCGATGACTGCTGGCGCGATTTCCTCGGCATGAAGACCGAACCGGCCAGCGCCGGCCTGGCGCAGTGCGCAGCGCTCACCCGGCAGACGATGGAGAACGTCGGCGGCCTGCTGAAGGCGATGGGATTCCAGTAACCGACCCGGCGGCACGCACTGCGCGCCGCCCGAAAACCCGCCGCCGCATGGCGGCGGGCGTACCCGATCCTTACACTGCGGGCATGCACATGCTTTCCACTTCCCCGCGCCGCCGTGCGCGGAAGACCGCGCCCGCCGCGGTGGTCGCCGCGACGCTGGCCGTCGCCCTCTCCGCCGCCACGCCCGCCCTCGCCCTCGACGGCAAATGGACGCCGGGGCAGGTCCTCGAACTCGACGCCAAGTGGCTGCGCAAGCAGGGCCTGCGCGTTCCGCCGTCGGCGCTGTGGGACGCGAAGCGCGGCACCGGGCTGCTCGGCGGCGCGGTCAACATCGGCGGCTGCTCCGGGGCGTTCGTGTCGGACACCGGGCTGATCGTCACCAACCACCACTGCCTGTTCGGCGTCGTGCAGGAGCACAGCACGCCGGCGCGCGACCTGATCACCAACGGTTATCTCGCGCGCACGCCGGCCGACGAACTGCCGGGCAGCACGCTGCGGGTGGAGATCCCGAAGCGCTTCACCGACGTCACCGCGCAGGTGCTGGCCGCGGTGCCGGCCGGCGCCGATCCGCAGGCGCGGCTGCGCGCGATCGAGGCCGCGCAGAAGGCGCTCGTCGCCGAATGCCGCAAGCAGGCCGACACCAAGTGCAAGGTCGCGACCTTCGACGACGGCGTCCAGTACACGCTGATCGAATCGACCGAACTGCGCGACGTGCGCCTGGTGTATTCGCCGGCGCGCGCGATCGGCGAATACGGCGGCGAGATCGACAACTGGTCGTGGCCGCGACACACCGGCGATTTCGCGATCGCCCGCGCCTGGGTCGGCGCCGACGGCCGCCCGGCGGATCGCGCCGAAGGCAACAAGCCGTACGCGCCGGAGTTCTTCTTCCCGATCTCCACCGACGGCCTCGACGCAGGCGACTTCATCATGGTGCTGGGCTACCCCGGCATCACGTACCGGTCATTGATTGCCGAGGAAATGCGCGAGCGTCGCGAACGCTATTTCGCGCGCCGCGACGACCTGTTCGGCGAATGGATCCGACTGCTCGAAAAGACCACCGAACAGGACGATGCCGGCAAGATCCTCGTCGCCGCGAACCTGAAAGGCATCAACAACCGCTGGAAGAACGCGCAGGGCCAGATCGCGGGCCTCGACCGCGGCCGCATCGTGCAGCGCCAGCGCGAACGCGACGACGCCGTGGCCGCGTACGCCGCCGCGCATCCCGAGCACGCCGACGCGCTGGCCGCGCGCGAGACGCTGCGCGCCGTGCTCGCGGAACGCGAACGCACGTGGGAGCACGACTTCCTGCTCAACCTCATCCCGATGGGCACCGACAGCGTGGCCGGCGGCATTCCGCCGCTGCCGAAGGCGCTCTACTTCGCGGCGACGCTGGCGCACGACGCGCGCGAACGCGCGAAACCCGACGGCGAACGCGGCAACGCGTTCACCGATGCGGACCGCGCGCGCCTGCGCGATCGCCTGCGCAGCGAGCAGCACAGCTATTTCGAGCCGGCCGACCGCGCGGTGTTCGCCGCGCTGGTGCGGCGCGCGCTGGCGCTGCCGGCGGACCAACGCATCGCCGCGATCGACGCGCGCTTCGCCGGCAAGACGCCGGCGCAGATCGACGCCGCGATCGCCGCGCTGTACGCGGGCACGTCGCTGCTCGATGCCGATCGTCGCGACGCGATGCTCGGCGAATCCGAATCCGCGCTGGCCGCACGCCACGACGCGCTGATCGACCTCGGCCTCGACTGGAACCGCGACGTGCGCGCACTGCGCGAACGCGAACGCGACTGGAACGCGCGCGCGGCGCAGGCGCGTCCGGCGTGGCGGCGCGCGGTCGCGGCGCAGGCGGGCAAGCCGGTCGCGCCCGACGCCAACGGCACGCTGCGCATCAGCTTCGGTCACGTGCAGGGCTACGCGCCGCGCGACGGGCTGGTGGCGACGCCGTTCACCACGCTCGCCGGCGTGCTGCAGAAGGACACCGGGCAGGAGCCTTTCGCGCTGCCCGGCGCGGTGCGCGCCGCCGCGACCGCGCCGGGGGCGGCGGAGCGCCGCGTCAACTTCCTCGCCGACGGCGACACCAGCGGCGGCAATTCCGGCAGCCCGGTCGTCGACGGCCGCGGCCGGCTGGTCGGCGTGAACTTCGACCGCGTCTGGGAGAACGTCGCCGGCGACTTCGGCTTCGACCCGGCGGTCTCGCGCAACGTCAGCGTGGACATCCGCTACCTGCTGTGGATGCTGCGCGACGTCGAACACGCCGACGGCCTGCTGCGGGAACTCGGCGCCGATTGACGCGCTATGATCCGGGCGCCCGGACCGCGCCCGGGACCACGGCCCGCACCACGCAGGGACCGTCGTGGATGCCCCCGGAGCCCGTCCCATGTCCGCGTCGCCCCCCGCCAATCTCACCGACCTGATCAACCGGCGCGGTTCGGTCGACAAGCCCGAACTCGAAGCGCTGGCCGCGGAATTGTGGCCGCGGCTGGAACGCCTCGCCGCGCGCCAGCTGCAGGGCCGCAGCGGACTGACGCTGCAGGCGTCGGACCTGGCGCAGGACGCGTACATCGCGCTGATGCACGACTTCCCCGGCCGCTTCAACGACCGCGAGCATTTCTACGCGCTGGCGGCGCGGATCGTGCGCAACATCGTGGTCGACTACCTGCGCCGGCGCAGCGCCGACAAGCGCGGCGGCGGGCTGCCGTTCGAGCTGCTGGACAAGGCCGAGAACGACGTGTCGGCGGCGACCATCGACGACCAGGTCGACTGGATCGCGGTCGACGCCGCGCTGACCATCCTCGCCGAACGCCACGCCGCCGCGGCGCAGGTGGTGGAGCTGAAATTCTTCGCCGGCCTGACCAACGAACAGGTCGCGGAGACGCTGGGCATCTCGCGCGCGACGACGGTGCGCCATTACCGCTACGCGCGCGCCTGGCTGATCGACCACTTCGGCGCGGAGCCGGCCACGGATGACTGAGCCGACGCCCGGCGGCGCGCGCGACGCGATCACCGGCGACCCGCTCGACGAGAGCCGCCTGTTCGGCGAGCTGTGCGAACTGGACACGGCCGACTGCGACGCGCGCCTGCGCGCGCTGGCGACCGAACATCCGGCGCTGGCCGCGCGGTTGCGCCGGCTGCTGGCGATCGACGATGCCTACGCCGGGCACACCGCGCGCAACGTGATGGCACAGCCGCTGCACGATCCGGTCGACGGCCTCGCCGACGTCGGTCCGTTCCGGCTGGTGCGGCTGGTCGGCCGCGGCGGCATGGGCGTGGTGTACGAGGCCGAACGCCGCAGCGGCTTCGCGCAGCGGGTGGCGATCAAACTGCTGCCGCGCTTCGCCGCCGATCCCGCGGCGCGCGAACGCTTCGCCCGCGAGCGCGCCATCCTCGCCCGCCTGCGCCATCCCAACATCTGCAGCATCCTCGACGGCGACGCGCTGGACGACGGCACGCCGTGGCTGGCGATGGAGTTCGTGCCGGGCGAACCGCTGTGCGCGTGGTGCGCGCATCGCGGCACCGATCTGCGCGGACGCATCGACCTGTTCCTGCAACTGTGCGACGCGGTGCAGGCCGCGCACCGCAGCCTGGTGATCCATCGCGACCTGAAGGACGGCAACGTGCTGGTCGACGAGACCGGGCACCTTAAACTGCTCGACTTCGGCATCGCCAAGGCGCTGACGCCGGCACCGGACGAAACCGGCACGCTGGCGCAGGACCGCTTCTTCTCGCCGATGACTGCGGCGCCGGAACAGCTGCGCGGCGATCCCGCGCTCGTCGCCACCGACGTCTACGCGCTGGGCGCGCTGCTGCACCAGCTGCTGTGCGGCGAACTGCCGTTCGAGCGCCCGCCGCTGTCGCCGGCGGAACGCACGCAGGCGATCCTGGAACGCGTGCCGCCGCGGGCCAGCGACACGCTGCAGCGCGCGATCGGCGAAGGCCGCAGCAGCCCGGCGGCGGCAGGCATCACCCCGGCGATGCTGCGCGGCGAACTGGACGCAATCATCGCGCACTGCCTGCGCAAGGATGCCGACGAGCGCTACGCCGACGTCGGCGACCTCGCGCGCGACCTGCGCGCGTGGCGCTCGGGCCACCCGATCGCGATCGCGCAGGGCGACCGGCTGTACCGCACGCGCAAGTTCCTGCGCCGGCACCGGCTGCCGGCGACGATCGCCGCGCTGGCGCTGGCCGGCGTGCTGGCGGCGCTGGGCGTGGCGCTGTGGCAGGCCGCGGCGCTGCGCGTGGAGCGCGACGCGGCGCGTGCGGCCCGTGCGCAGTCGGAGGCGGACCGCGACCGCGCGCGCGCGGTCGCGGCGTTCATGCGCGACACGTTCGCGCAGGCCGATCCAGGCAAGGCGCGCGAAGACACGCTGATGGCGCGCGACCTGGTCGCGCACGGCAAGCGTCGGCTCGGCGATCTCGACGGCCAACCCGACACCCAGGCCGATCTGGCGCTGCTCATGGCCGAAAACGAAGCCGGACTGGGGCTGCTGCAGGACAGCGCGGCCACCTATGCGGCCTACGCGCCGAGGATCGAAGCGCTGGCGCGCAAGGACGCCGACGTGCGCTGGCGCGCGGCATCGCTGCAATTGTCGATCCGCCGCGAGCTGGACCCGGACACCCCGGCGCTGGACGCGCGCCTGGCGGCGCTCGCCAGCCTGGCCGACACCCCGACGCGGCGCGCGCGGGTCGCGCACGAGCGCGAACGCCTGTATGCGCGCCGCGCCGCGTTCGCGGCGGCCGCCCGCACCCTGGAGGACGCCTGGCGGACGCTGGAACGGCAACTGCCGGCCGACGACGCACTGCGCCTGCGCATCGACCTCGGCGATGCGCTGCTCAACGCCGAACGCACCGAGGACGCCGCCCGCCTGGTCGCGACGATCGACCTCGACGCGCTGCGCCGGCGCGATCCGGCGCAGCAGATCCGCGCGTGGCGGCTGATGCTGCGCGAGCTGGACGCCCGCAACGCGCCGCGCGCGGCACGCATGCATGCGATCGAGGCATGGCGCGACACCGCCGTGCGCTACTACGGCGCCGACTCGCTGGAAGCCGCGAATGCCTACGTCTGGGCCGTCGGCGTCAGCGACGATCCGGCCACCCAGGAACGGCTGATGCAGCGCGCCCATGCGATCCAGACCGCGAAACTGCCGCCGGCGTCGATGGCCCGGGCCTATGCCGAACGCAACATGGCCGGCTACTACCTGGAACTGCGCGGATCGCCGGCCCTCGCCGAACCGTATCTCGCGCTCGCGGTGGCGCTGGGCCGGCGCGCCACCTCGCGCGCCCACGGCGACGTGCGCGGCTTCGAACTGCAGTGGGCGCGCACGCTCAATGCGCTGGGCCGCCACGCGCGCTGCCTCGAGGCCTTGTCGTCGCCGCCGGCCGCGCAGGCCACCGATACCGACACCGATGTCGCCAAGCTCAGCGGCCTGGAACTGGAACTGGCGAAGGCGGCGCTGGCGACCGGGCGCCGGACCGACGCCGCCCGGCTGGTCACGGCGGCTTCCAGCGTCTGGGACCAGCGGCACGCCCCGTTCCCGGCCGCGCAGGCCGACACGCTGGCGCAGCTGCAACGCCGGCTGGCCGTGTCCGAAGGGCGTCGCTGACCCCGTCATCCCTTGGCGCCGACGGGTTTGGCGCCGGGGGGTGGCGCCGCGACGGTGATCCGGTCGCCCGGCGGTTTCCGATGTCCACAACGATCGCATGCGGACCTCCCGCCGGCGACGCTCCCCGTTCGCATCCGGTTCCATCGCCCGTTGCGTTCCCCGGTTCCTCCTCCGATCACGTCCGAACCACGGTGACCCCATGACTTCGATGTTCCGCACTGCCACCCTTGCCTTCCTGCTGACCGTCGGCTGCGCTTCGACGGCCCATGCCTTCCCCCCCTGTCCCGTCGGCGAAGCCGGCATCCTGCCCCTCGACGCGCCGCCGCCGGTCGGGACCGTCGCGATGAGTCCGTGGAAGGTCGCCACGGTCAGCGCGGTCGGGACGGTGGCCCCCGACAGCTTCGTCGTCGACTGCGCGCGCCTCCCCGACATCATCCGGAGCGGGCAATGCACGATCGACAGCTTCGATCTGCGGACGCTTCCCGCGCAGACCTCGGCCGGGACGGTCGGGGCCAAGCCTTCGTATTCGGTCGCCAGTCATGTCGGCCTCGCCGGGCTGCCGGACGTGCGCAATGAGGACGTGGCGCTCCACAGGCCCGCGTATGCGCTGATCCTCGGCATCAACGCCACGCCCCTGGCGCATGCGGGGGACTGGATCGACATCGCCCAGATGGAATTCGAACGCGCATCCGATGCCGACATCGGGCCGGGCGTGATCTACCGGCTGCGCAAGACCACCCGCTGGGACGGCCAGTCCGAACTGCGGCTGATCCTCGCGGATCCCCTGGTGGGGGAGGACGTCGTCGTCGCCGCGGTCCCGCTCGGCACCAAGGACCGGGTCGTGTCCGTCGTCCTGCACTGGTCGCCGATGACGGAGTCGCTCGGCGAGGCCACCACCAAGAACGCTGTCCAGATCGGGCCACCCGTGGTGGACGCGTACACCGCCACCACGGGGCTGACGCTCGAGGTCGACGGCACCATCGTCCACGCCGCGACGCTGAAGGAGCAGGCGCCGTCGATCGCGGCGATGGGGTTGCTGGACTACAACCTGCCTCATGCCGCGCGCCCTGCGGACGAGACGCCGATCTCCACCGACGCCGCGCTGGCGGACGCGGTCGATTCGATCGACCCGCTGCAGAACCTGCAGCAGCAGGACATGCCCGGCAACCTGCTGGTCTTCTACTACACGCAGTTCTCGGTCGTCTCCAAGTGATGCGCCGGCCGCCCCTGCGGCCGATGCCTCCCGGCTGAACCCGCCGCGGTGCGGTGGCCTGCGCCGGCATGCCCGTGGCGCGGACGGGCCGACGCGTGGTGATCCCGTCCCGCCGCGGATTCCGCTGTTCGAAGGAAGTCCTGCCGATCTGCGGCGGGACCGTCGCGGCCCGACGGCCGCGGCGTCGACCGATGCCCTCGAACGGAGACCGCTCCATGACCCAGATCCGCCTGACCGCCTGCCTCGCCGTCGCCCTGACCGCGCTGCCCGCCTTCGCCGCCGACCGCCCCGGCGAAGACGCCCTGCACATCCAGAGCGAAGCCCAGTTCGTCCACGACTACGGCCACCGTACCGAGCGCGTCGCGCCCGGCGTGTACCTGATGGTCGATGGCGCCCTGGCCGGCAAGACGGTCGCCATCGGCGAGCCCGGCCTGGCCTACGACCTCGCCGTGCTGCGCACGCAGACGCCACGTTCGGCGCAAGCGCGCGCGGAGCGCAACGCACAGATCCGCCGGCTCGAGGACACCCGTGCCCGCTTCGCGCTGGCAGGCACCGCCACGGGCGCACGCGCGGGCCTGCTGAAATCCACCAGCGGCGCGTTCCCGTGCCAGTACCTGCCGCTCGGCGGCGCGCCGATCTACTACTACGGCAGCGCCACCGTCAGCGCCACCGCCGAGCTGTACCTCGACCGCGGCGACGGCACGCTCAACCCCTACTACGCCCGTGCCGGCGCCAGCGCGAGCGGCGTCGTCTTTGCTCCCCCGGGCGTGCCGAGCAACGTGTCGCTGCTGGCCTATGCCACGGCGCACGAGAAGCAGCTCGGCACGCAGATCACCCGTTTCGTCAACGGCACCCAGAGCGCCAGCGTGTCCACGGGTTACGTCTACAGCGGCCCGGCGTTCTTCCACGATCTGTTCGCCTCCGCCAACGTCAGCGGCCGGGGCAATTGCTATGGCTACGTGTCGATCTCCGACAGCATGACGCCCGGGTTCTGATCCCCTGTCCCGGCACGGGGCGCGCGACGACGGCATCGTCCACGCCCCGTGCATGCACCGGAACCTCCCGGTCCGTGTATGGTCACAGCCGCGTCCGACCGGACTCACGTGAGGCGAAGATGCGGATCCTGCTGGTGGAGGACGACGCCCTGATCGCGGGCTTCGTGGAGAAGGGCCTGCGCGAGGCCGGGCACGTCGTCGACCGCGTCGGCGACGGCGCCGAGGGCCTGCACCGGGCGCGCACCGAGCGCTACGACGCGCTGGTACTGGACCGCATGCTGCCCTCGCTGGACGGGCTGGCGCTGCTGCGCGAACTGCGCACGAGCGGCGACGCGACGCCGGCGCTGGTGCTGTCCTCGCTGGGCGACGTCGAACACCGCGTCGAAGGCCTGCGCGACGGCGCCGACGACTACCTCGCCAAGCCCTTCTCGTTCGTCGAACTGCTGGCACGGCTGGAAGGCCTGCAACGCCGCGCGCGCCCCGGCGCCGCCGGCCCGGCCACCGTGCTGGAGGTCGCCGACCTGCGCATGGACCTGCTCAAGCGCACGGTGCAGCGCGCCGGCACGGCGGTGGAGCTGCAGCCGCGCGAATTCCGGCTGCTGGAATACCTGATGCGCAACGCCGACCGCGTGGTGTCGCGCACGATGCTGCTGGAAGCGGTGTGGGACTACCACTTCGACCCGCAGACCAACGTCATCGACGTGCACGTCTCGCGCCTGCGCCAGAAGATCGACCGCGGCCACGCGCAGCCGCTACTGCACACCGTGCGCGGCGCCGGCTACCTGCTCGGCACCCGCGGGTGATCGCGCAGCGCGCCGCCGGGTTCCTCGCCTCCAGCCTCAACCGGATGGTGCTGGCCTACGGCGTCGCGCTGCTGCTGGCGTTCGTGGCGATCGGCGGGCTGGGCCTGCTCGCGTACGACCATCTCGTCGATCGCGACGTGCGCCGCACGGTGCGCGCCGAACACGAGGACCTGCGCGAGGTGCATCGCGACGCCGGGCTGATGGCGCTGGCGCGGGCGATCGACACGCGCGTCGACGAGGACACCCGGCGCGAGGCCGTGTACCTGCTCGCCGACGCGCAGGGCCGCGTGCTGGCCGGCCATCTCGCCGACCTGCCGGCCGGCGCGACCCGCGCCCGCGGCTGGCTGCGCTTCCCGTGGAACGACGACGGCGACGAAGTGATCGCCTACGTCGAGATCCTGCCCGGCGGCGCGACGCTGCTGACCGGCCATTCCACCGGCGAACAGCAGCGGCTGCGCGAGGTCGTGCTGCCGCTGGGCCTGAGCATCCTCATGCTGCTCGCCGTATTGACCTTGCTGCTGGGCTGGCTGCTGCGGCGCAGCCTCGCGCACAGCCTGCAGGCGACGCTGGACACGGTCGACCGCTTCGCCGCGGGCCGGCTGGACGAACGCATCGCGGTGGGCCCGGGCGACGATCCGCTGCAGCGCCTCGCACGCACGCTCAACCGCATGCTCGACCGCATCCGCGAACTGATCGGCGGCATCCAGGCGTCGACCGACCACATCGCCCACGACCTGCGCACGCCGCTGACGCGGCTGAAGACGCGGCTGGAACTCACCCGCGAACGGATCGGCACCGACGCCCGGGGCGCCGATCGCGCGGCCGTCGTCGACGCCACGCTGGACGACGCCATCGCCGAGATCGACCAGTCGATCGCGACCTTCAACAGCCTGCTGCGGCTGTCGCGGATCGAGGCCGGCGACGGCCGCGACGATGCGGCGGTGGCGCTGGATGAGATCGTGCGCGACGCGGTGGAGATGTGGCAGCCGATGGCCGAGGCGCGCGGCGGCGACATCGTCGCGGACATCGCGCCGGCGACGATCGCCGGCGACCGCGACCTGCTGTTCCAGCTGCTGTCGAACCTGCTCGACAACGCGGTGAAATACGGGCCGGACGGCGGACGCATCGATCTGGCGCTGCACGCCGACGGCGACGCCGTGCAACTGACGCTGCGCGACCACGGCCCGGGCATCCCGGAAGCCGATCGCGAGCGCGTGTTCGATCGTCTGGTGCGGCTGGAGCGGCATCGCGGCTCGCCCGGCAACGGGCTCGGACTGAGCGTGGTGCGCGCGATCGCGACGCGGCATCGCGCCGAAGTGCGGCTGGACGACGCCGCGCCCGGCCTGCGCGTGACCGTGCGCTTCCCGCGCGTCGCGACCGCGGCGAAGGCCACCGCACACGTGGACGAAGGTTAATCCGGCGGAAAGGCGGCCACGAGGCACGCGGGCGCAGTCTGATCACACCGACAGGGCACATGCCGCCGTCGGACGAACACCAGACTCCCCCGTCGCATCGCGACCCGCACCCGAGGACTCCGCCATGAACCTCCGTCTTCCGCTCGCCACCCTCGCCCTGAGCCTGCTCGCCGGCACCGCGTTCGCCGCTGCGCCGACCATGCCCGCGCCCGCCGGCACCGCCGCGCCGGCCGCCGCCGCGAAGGCCAAGCCCGCCGCGCATCGCCACCATCGCGTCGCCCGCCATGCGCTGAAGTGCAAGGCGCCGGAAGTCACGGTGAAGGGCAAGTGCGAAGCACCGAAGGCCGCCGGCTGATCAATCGCACCGCACGCCCCCACACATCACGCCAACGCACGAGGTCCGGCAACGGGCCGCGTGCGTCGTTGCGTGCGCACGCATGACGACGCGAGCCGCGCGGTGCCGTCATGCGTGCGTGATGCGTGATCGCGCGCGATGCATGCGACGCACGTCGCGGCGCATGAAGAAAAGTTCATGTCGCCGCAAGTTTTCCGCGAACCGTGCCGGCGCAACCTGTCCCCACCGATCGGGCAACGGCATCGCCCGCATCGGACCGAGCTTCACGCGACGACCGTCGCGCCCCCTTCCGACACACGAGGTGTTTCCCCATGAACGTTCGCGCCACCCTCACCGCGCTCGCCCTCGGCCTGATGGCCGGTACCGCCTTCGCCGCCGCGCCGGCACCCGCCGCCAAGGCCACGCCGGCGCCCGTCGTGCAGAAGAAGCAGGCCGCCGCGCACGCCGCCAAGTGCAAGCCCGGCGAAGCGGTCGTCAACGGCAAGTGCCAGGCCGCCAAGGCCAAGTGATGCCTCGTCGCGCCCCGCGCGCCAAGGTCGTTCCGCGAGCGGCAAACGCCACACGCTCCTGAAGCAGGACCCCGCAGTCGCAGCACCACGCTCCCCGCAAGACAACCTCCGCAACGACGAACGGCCCGGCATCCCCGGGCCGTTCGTGCGTGCGCACGGCGAACGCATGGCACATCGCCATCGACATGAACGGAACGCATACGGCGCATCGCTGCGCCGCGTGGCGACGATCCTCTCCATCCGCACGGTCCGCTGGACACGGTGGGCCCCCCGCCCCTCGCGACCTCACCGGTTCGCGATCATCGCCACAAGGATTTCCCATGCGCTTCCGGAACCGCCCACGTCCTGCCACCGCGTCCCTGTTCGCCACCGCGCTGGCCATCGCACCCGTCGCCGCCGCCCCGTTCGCCGCGATGGCGACGGCCTACATCCCCATGCCGCCGCTGTCGGCGATGTACGAGACCACCAACGCCGGCATCAACGACAGCCTCTACACGATCAACTATTCCGAGGCCTACGGCAGCACCACCAACTACGGCTATTCCGGCCTGAAGACCGCGTTCTACCTCGAACGCACGCCGCTGACCCAGACCAAGCCGCTGTACCGCTACTACAAGGGCGCGCCGCAGACCGACCACTTCTACTTCACCGACACCTATCCGCAGGACCTGAGCACGGCGAACAGCCTAGGCTACGCCTACGAGGGCATCGCCGGCTATCTCTACACGGTGCAGGTGCCGGGCTCGCTGCCGCTGTACCGGCTGTCGAAGGTCAACGCGACCACCCTGGATCGCGCCCATCGCTTCACCGTCTCCGACAGCGAAAAGGCATCGCTGATCGCCGCCGGCTGGACCTACGACCACGTCGAAGGCTACGTCCCGCAAACCACCGGCTGGTTCAACGGCACCGCGTTCATTCCGGGCTTCCCGTCGCTGCCGGGCGGCCACATCATGACCGCCCGCTGCCAGCAGACGCCGGTGCAGAACAACGTCTGCAGCGACCCGGTCAACTTCCGCAACGGCTACACCGGCTATCGCTTCGTGCAGTCGACCACCAAGCCCGCCGGCAAGACCGCGCAGGTGATGGAGTTCGACCTGAAGACGCCCGATTTCATGGGCAAGAACGAGCACATCGCGATCGGCCTGCACGGGCACTGGGACATCGACTACAACAACATCGACAACGTGTCGAACCCGGCGCGCAACCACCATGCGCTGGGCATCATCATCGGCGCGAATTCGTGCGGCGTGAACGTGCGCGTCGAAGCGTTCTGGCCGACCGGCAACAACCTGTCGCCGTGCAGCGGCCAGGGCACGCTGCAGAACGACACCAGCTATCACGTCAAGATCACCGTCAACGACGCCGGCTACATCTCGTACGTGGTCACGCCCGCCGGCAGCGGCACGCCGTTCGCCACCGGCCTGTACGACGGCAACGGTCTGTTCACAGGCAAGTATGGCTTCCCGGCCGCGGACACGGGCTATTTCATCGTGTCCTCGACGTCGGCGAATGCCGACTACACGGTCTACCTGAGCAACCTGACGGTCTACTGGCAGTAAGCACGCAAGCCGCAAAAAAGATCGGGCTTCCCTCCCGGGAAGCCCGATCCGCATGCCGCGACGGCAGGAACGTCAGTGCTCGTACGCCGCTTCGCCGTGCGAGGCGATGTCGAGGCCTTCGCGCTCGGATTCCTCGCTCACGCGCAGGCCGACGGTGTACTTCACGATGGTGAAGGCGATCAGCGACACCACGCCCGACAGCACGACCGTCACCAGCACGCCCTGCGCCTGGATCCACACCTGCGAGGCGATGCTGTATTCCGGCACGGCCGTCTCGGTGATGTAGTCCCACAGGCCCGAGCCGCCCAGCGACGGCGCCGCGAACACGCCGGTCAGCAGCGCGCCGGTGATGCCGCCCACGCCGTGCACGCCGAACACGTCCAGCGAGTCGTCGGCGCGCAGCAGCTTCTTCAGGCCGGTGACACCCCAGAAGCAGACCACGCCGGCGATCAGGCCCAGCGCGATCGCGCCCATCAGACCGACGTAGCCGCAGGCCGGGGTGATCGCGACGAGACCGGCGACCGCACCCGACGCGCCGCCCAGCATCGACGGCTTGCCGCGCGCGATCCACTCGATCGCGGTCCACGCCAGCACCGCCGCCGCGGTGGCGAGGAAGGTGTTGACGAACGCGAGCGCGGCGACGCCGTTGGCTTCCAGCGCGGAACCGGCGTTGAAGCCGAACCAGCCCACCCACAGGATCGAGGCGCCGACCATGGTCTGGGTGAGGTTGTGCGGCTTGATCGCTTCGCGCTTGTAGCCCAAGCGCGGGCCGATCAGGTACGCACCGACCAGACCGGCGATCGCGGCATTGATGTGCACCACGGTGCCGCCGGCGAAGTCCAGCGCGCCCTTCGCCCACAGGAAGCCCGAGGCGGCGGTGGCGTCCGCGGCGGCCTTGGCGTCGGTGAACGCGTCCGGGCCCGGGAAGAACCACACCATGTGCGCCATCGGCGTGTAGGCGAAGGTGAACCAGATCACCGTGAACAGCAGCACGCCGGCGAACTTCACGCGCTCGGCGAACGCACCGACGATCAGTGCGCAGGTGATGCAGGCGAACGCGCCCTGGAACACGAAGAACGCGAGCTCAGGCAGGTACACGCCCTTGGTGAACGTGGCCGCCATCGCGCCGTTGAGGCCGGCACCGAACAGGCGATCGCCGCCGCCGATGAAGGCGTTGCCGCCGGTGAACGCGAGGCTGTAGCCGTACACGGCCCACAGGATCGCCACCACCGAGAACACGACGAGGCACTGCATCAGGATCGACAGCACGTTCTTGCTGCGCACCAGGCCACCGTAGAACAGCGCGAGCCCGGGCAGGGTCATGAAGATCACCAGCGCGGCGCAGACCAGAATCCAGGCGGTGTCGCCCTTGTCGGCCTTCTGCACCGGCGCGGGGGCCGGAGCTTCGGCAGGGGCGGCCGCAGGCGTGGCTTCGGCCGCAGCGGGTGCGGCTTCGGCAGCCGCGGGCGCCGCGTCCGTGGCGGCAGGTGCAGCGGTCGCTTCGGCTGCGGCGGGGGCCGCGTCGGCGGCGGGAGTTTCCGCTTGCGCGGTCGCGCCGGGCTCGGACTGCGCCGTGGCCGCGAACGCGAGACAGGTGGACGCCGCGCCGACCAGCAGCGCGAGCACGAGGGCACGGGTCCGTGACCCGAAAAGGGTTGCAGGCGTCATGGGACGATCTCCGGGGCGGGGGTTAGAGCGCATCCGGGCCGACTTCGCCCGTGCGGATGCGGATGACCTGTTCCAGCGCGGTGACGAAGATCTTTCCGTCGCCGATCTTGCCGGTGCCTGCGGATTGCTGGATCGCCTCGATCGCCGCGTCGAGGCGATCGCTGGACACGGCGACCTCGACCTTGATCTTCGGCAGGAAATCGACGACGTATTCCGCGCCGCGATACAGCTCGGTATGTCCCTTCTGTCGACCGAAGCCTTTCACTTCGGTGACGGTGATGCCGGACACGCCCATCTCGGACAAGGCTTCGCGCACCTCGTCGAGCTTGAACGGCCGGATGATGGCGGTGATCAGTTTCATGCGCTCTCCCCGTGGATGGAAGGACCGGCACCGGGGTGCCGGCGTTCTGTCTGGCGCCGGTGTCCACCGCAGGCTGCCCTGCGGTGGACATCGGCTCCCGGAGACCGCAACGCATCCGACGTGGGGGAAGGAGTTGCGTTGTGTCGTCCGCGACCTCGTGGCCGGACGCGCCAGCGCGTGTGCGCCGCGCCCGGCCGAAACCTGTGGGTGAAACCTCCCGGCCGGCGCCTTGCGCCTGCCGCAACCGCTCGCCTGTGCCCCGCGCGGGGCCTTGCCGCTTCGCTCCTCGTCAGTCCGGACCCTGCAATGCGAGGGTCATGAACACGCTGTACGGATCCTCCACGTAGTCCGCGAACGGACCGCATTCGGTGAACCCGAACCGCGCATACAACTCGCGCGCCGGCGCGAACGCCTCGGGTGCGCCGGTTTCCAGGCTCAGCCGCCGGTAACCGCGTTCCCGCGCCGTGCGCAGCACGTGCCGCAACAACGTCGCCGCCACGCCCTTGCGCAGATGCGCCGCGGCGGTGCGCATCGACTTGATCTCGCCGTGCGCGTCGTCCAGCTGTTTCAGCGCACCGCAGCCCATCAAGACGCCCCGATCGTCGCGCAGCGTCCAGAAGGTGATCTCCGGACGACGCAGCGCCTCGAGGTCCAGCGCATGCACGCTCTCGGGCGGCGAGTGGCGATGCATGTCGTCGAGGTGGGCCTGCAGCAGCGCGACGATGTCGTCGCCGCGCAGGTCGTCGATCGCGATGTGCATGGCCCGTTCTCCCCGTGCGTGACGCCTCTGTCGACCCCTCCCCAACCCTCCCCTTCGCCTGCGGCGAAAGGGAGGGAGGAACACACTTCAGGAAGAAACACGCATCAGATCGTGTAGTACATCTGGTATTCCAGCGGATGCGTCGCCGCGCGGAAACGCGTGACTTCCTGCATCTTCAGCGCGATGTAGCCATCGATGAAGTCGTCGGAGAACACGCCGCCGGCCTTGAGGAACTCGCGGTCCTTGTCCAGCGCTTCCAGCGCCTGGTCCAGCGAGTGGCACACGGTGGGGATGTTCTTCTCTTCTTCCGGCGGCAGGTCGTAGAGGTCCTTGTCGCTGGGCGAACCCGGGTCGATCTGGTTCTTGATGCCGTCCAGGCCCGCCATCATCAGCGCGGCGAAGGTGAGGTAGCCGGTCTGCATCGGGTCGGGGAAGCGGATCTCGATGCGGCGCGCCTTCGGGTTGGCCACGTACGGGATGCGGCACGACGCCGAACGGTTGCGCGCCGAGTAGGCCAGCATCACCGGCGCTTCGTAACCCGGCACCAGGCGCTTGTAGCTGTTGGTGGTCGAGTTGGTGAAGGCGTTGATCGCGCGGGCATGCTTGAAGATGCCGCCGATGTACCACAGCGCCATCTGCGACAGGCCGCCGTAACCGTCGCCGGAGAACAGGTTCACGCCGCCCTTGGCCAGCGACTGGTGCACGTGCATGCCGCTGCCGTTGTCGCCGACCAGCGGCTTGGGCATGAAGGTGACGGTCTTGCCGTTGCGGTAGGCGACGTTCTTGATGACGTACTTCATCGTCAGCAGTTCGTCGGCCTTGGTCACCAGCGAGTTGAACTTGGTGCCGATCTCGCACTGGCCGGCGTTCGCGACTTCGTGATGGTGCACTTCGACTTCGATGCCCAGCGAGGTCAGCGTCTTGCACATCTCGGCGCGCAGGTCGTGCAGCGAGTCGAGCGGCGCGACCGGGAAGTAGCCGCCCTTCACCATCGGCCGGTAGCCGGTGTTGCCGCCTTCGTACTCGCGGCCCGAGTTCCAGTGCGCCTCTTCCGAGTCGACGTGGAAGAAGGTGTGGCCCATGTCGTTGGCGAAGCGGACGCTGTCGAAGATGAAGAATTCCGGCTCGGGGCCGAAGAACGCCTGGTCGGCGATGCCGCTGGCCTTGAGGTAGGCCTCGGCGCGCTTGGCGACGCCGCGCGGATCGCGCGAGTAGGCCTGCATGGTCGCCGGGTCGAGGATGTCGCAGGTCAGCACCAGGGTCGGGTCCGCGGTGAACGGATCGAGGAACGCGGTGCCGGCGTCCGGCAGCAGGATCATGTCGGACTCGTTGATGCCCTTCCAGCCGCTGATCGACGAGCCGTCGAACATCTTGCCTTCTTCGAACAGGCCGGGCTCGATGATCGAGGCGGGGAAGGTGACGTGGTGCTGCGTGCCGCGCATGTCGGCGAAACGCAGATCGACGAATTCGACCTTATGATCCTTGACGAGTTTTTCGACGTGCTCGAGGGACATCTTCGGAAGCTCCGAACGGGTGAAGGGATGCGGTCCTTACCGCAAGCCCCGTGCCAGCCCGGAAACGGACGCAAGCCGTTGATTCGCAAGCACACCCTCCGCAACACCCCGGATCGTTCGCACCAATTTGGTGCGACTTCCGCCTGCCACGCACCATTCTGGATCATGCCGACCCGCACCCCGCCCCTGCGCCACCGCCTGCCCGTCGCCCTCGCCCTGCTGCTCGCGCTCGCCCCGGCGGCGCACGCCCAGGACGACACCGCGGACATGCCGCGGGCCGAGGCGCGGATCGACATCCCGCCGCCGGCCGACGGCTTCGACACCTGCCTGGTGCTCAGTGGCGGCGGCGCCCGCGGCATGGCCCACATCGGCGTGATCAAGGTGCTGGAGCGCGAACGCATCCCGGTGGACTGCATCGTCGGCACCAGCATGGGCGCGGTGGTCGGCGGGCTGTATGCCAGCGGGCTGGGCGCGGCGGAGATCGAGGCGCGGCTGCGCGCGCTGGACTGGAAGACGATGTTCTCCGACCGCGTCGACCGCCGCGATTTCCCGGCGCGGCGCAAGGCCGAGGACCGCAGCTTCCTCGCCAAGGGCGGGTTCGGCCTGCGCGACGGCAAGCTCGGCGTGGCACCGTCGCTGTTCGAGGGCCAGCGGCTGGCGGTGGCGCTGCGCACGGCGATGCTGCCGAGCGCGAACATCGACGACTTCGACGCGCTGCCGATCCCGTACCGCGCCATCGGCACCGACCTGGAAACCGGCGAGACCGTGGCGATGGACCACGGCGACCTCGTCAACGCGATCCGCGCGAGCATGGCGGTGCCCGGCGCGTTCTCGCCGGTGAGCTACGGCGAGCGCTCGCTGATCGACGGCGGCGTGTCGATGAACCTGCCGGTGGAAGTGGCGCAGTCGCTCGGCGCGCGGCACGTGATCGCGGTCGACATCGGCGCGACGCTGAAAAAGCGCGACCAGTTGCTCGACCCCTTCAGCATCACCGACCAGATGGTGACCGCGCTGATGCTGCGCGAGACCCAGCGCCAGCGCGATCGCCTGCGCGCGGACGACGTGCTGATCGTGCCGACGCTGGGCGACCTCAGCTCCACCGACATGACCGCAGGCCTCGACCAGGGCGTGCCGCAGGGCGAAGCCGCGGCCGAGGCGGCGTTGCCGAAGCTGCGTGCACGCCAGCTCTCGCCCGAAGCCTACGCGGCCTGGCGCGAATCGCGCCTCGCGCGGCTGCGGCCGATCGGCCCGATCGAGAAGATCGAACTGGTCAACACCTCCGCCGTCGACGACACCGTGATCCGCGCGGCGGTGACGGCGAAGCCGGGCGACACGATCGTGCCGGAGAAGATCGAGCGCGATCTCTCGCACCTCTACGGCAGCGGCGAATTCTCCCGCGCCTACTACACGGTCACCGACGGCGCGCAAGGCGGCAGCGTGCTGACCTACGTCACCCGCAGCCGGCGCTGGGAACAGGACGGCACGCTGAAGTTCGGCCTGTTCCTGCAGGACGATTTCGAAGGCCACGCGGATTACCAGCTGGGCGCGCGCTTCGGCAAGCGCGAACTCAACCGCTTCGGCGGCGACCTGCTGCTCGAAGCGCGGCTGGGCGACCGCAACCGCGCGTTCGCCGAATGGAACCAGCCGCTGGATCCGCGCCGGCACACGTTCTTCCGCTCGTCGCTGGAATGGCTGGGCCGCAACGAGACGCTGCTCGACGACGATGCGCTGGACGGCAGCTACCGGATCGAACACTGGCAGTTCCGCGCCGGCCTCGGCCTCGACCTCGGCGACTGGGGCGAAGCCTCGGTGACGCCGTTCACGCGCCGCAACCATTTCCGCGCGCGCTCCGGTCCGCTGCCGATCGGATTGCCGAGCGGCAGCACCAGCGCCGGCGCCGAATTCGCGCTGACGCTCGACACCCAGGACGACGCCGAATTCCCGTCGCACGGCTGGTACCTGCACGCGCGCCACGCGCGCTACCTGCAGGCGCTCGGCAGCGACAGCCACGGCTTCACCTCGCGCCTGGACACGTCGTACGCGTTCGCTGCGCTGGGCGGGCGCTGGCTGGCGAGCGCGCACGCGCAGGACCGCGTGGGCAACGCCTACGAGGACATCGCCCACCTCGGCGGCCTGTTCCGCCTGTCGGGCTACGGCATCGACACCCTGCACGGCACCGGCGCGGCGGTGGCGACGCTGCAATACCGGCGGCCGCTGGCGCAGGTGCTGGAATACCCGCTGTTCCTCGGCGGCTCGCTGGAAGCCGGGCAGGTGTGGCAGCGCGGCGAATCGCCGTCGGCGGAACGCACGCTGTTCGGCGGCAGCCTCTACAGCGCGCTCGACACGCCACTGGGCCCGATCTACTTCGGCGTCGGCATCGCCGAACACGGCGAGGAAGCGGTGTTCCTGCGCCTGGGTCAACCGGACTGACGCAACCGGACTGAAGCGGGCGGCGACGCACGACGCGACGCGCACCCTACCCAGACCAATGTCGAACGCGCGCGATGCACGTTTCCGCGACGCGCATCACCCGGGATCACCGGGGGTGAGAACGACGCGGCATAGAGTGCGGGTGTCGCGCATGGATCGCGGACACGGCGCGGAATCACGACGGTTCCGGCCACATCGAAGGCACCGATCGTTGCTTCGCGGGATGAAGCCGCGATGCCGGCCTCGTCGATGCGCACCATGCGGACCGGCGGCCTCCCTCCACCGTGCCGCCGCATTCCCCCGATGAAAAGGAGCTTCACATGCGCAACACCCCGATGTCCGGACGCCTCCGCGCGTCCCTCCTGTCGTTCGCGATCTGCGCGACCGTCGCCGCCCCCGCGACGATGGCCGCCTCCGGCGACGATGCCACGCAAGTGCCCGCCAACCTCCGCTTCGCGATGCAGCGCGACCTCGGCATCATGCCGGGCCAGATCCCGCAGTACCTCGCCGCGCAACGACGCGCGCCCGACGTCGAACGCCAGGCCCGCGCGGCACTTGGCGACGGCTTCGCGGGCGCGTGGCTGGAGCGCAACGCGCGCGGCGAATTCGAGCCGGTGGTCGCGGTCGCCGGTGCGCGTGCCGCGGCGAAGGCGGGTGCGCTCGGCGCGCAGGTCCGCGTGGTCGCGCACAGCCTGTCCACGCTGCAGGCGACGCGGGCGCGGCTGGACGCCACCGCGCGTGCAGCGCGCAGCGTGGCGAAGGCCGGCCGGCTCGATCCGAGCATCCAGTCCTGGTACGTCGACCCGCGCAGCAATCGCGTGGTCGTCACCACCGATCCCGGCGCGACCCGCGCCGCGATCGACTTCGTCGCCATGAGCGGCGCCGACGCCGCCACCATCCGCTTCGAGACGTCGGCCGCACGTCCGCACCTCGCGCAGCAGGCGACGTTCGACATCCGCGGCGGCGACCAGTACCTGATCGGGACCGGCGGCTGGTGTTCGATCGGCTTCACCGTCACCCTCGGTGCCGCGAACGGCTTCGTCACCGCCGGGCATTGCGGCACGCTCAACACGACGGTGACCCATCCCTCCGGGCAGTCGATCGGCTATTTCGCCGCCTCCGTGTTCCCGGGCAACGACTATGCCGTGGTCCACAACACCAACCCGCAGGGCATCCCGCGGCCGTGGGTGAACGCCTACAGCTACGGCGGCAACCTGCCGGTCCGCGGCGACATCCCGGCGACGCTGAACGCGACGATCTGCCGCTCCGGCGCACGCACCGGCGCACGCTGCGGCACGCTGGTGGCGACGGGCGTGACCGTCAACTACGGCGCTTCGGGCATCGTCAACAACCTGTCCCGCTCCAGCGCCTGCGTGGGCACCGGCGATTCCGGCGGCTCGTTCGTGACCCCGGACGGGCAGGCCCAGGGCGTGACCTCGGGCGGCGTGTTCAACACGGGCGCGACCGAGAACTGCACCGTGGGCACGCCGATCACCTTCTTCCAGCCGCTGCGACCGATCCTCGCCGCGTTCCCGGGCCTGACCCTCGCGGTCTCGCCCTGACCGACCCGCCGCGGCCACCGGCCGCGGCTCCCCGATCCCCCCGGCCACCGGGGGGATCGCGACGACGACGGCGTCGAACGCGCGCCATCGCGACCGGTACACTTCGCCTTTGCCTCCGCGACCGATCGCATGCCCGACCTCATCAACGCCCTCCTCCTCGGCATCATCGAGGGCATCACCGAATTCCTGCCGATCTCCAGTACCGGCCACCTGATCGTCGCCGAACGCTGGCTGGGCCATCGCAGCGACCTGTTCAACATCGCGATCCAGGCCGGCGCGATCCTCGCGGTGGTCGCGATCTACCGGCAGCGGCTGTGGCAACTGCTGGTCGGTTTCCGCCAGCGCGAGAACCTCGACTACGCGCTGAAGCTCGGCGTCGCCTTCGGCGTCACCGCGGTCGGCGGACTGCTGGTGAAGAAGCTCGGCTGGACGCTGCCCGACGCGGTGCAGCCGATCGCGTGGGCGCTGATCATCGGCGGCGCGTGGATGCTGCTGGCGGAACGCCTCGCGGCGCAGCGCGCGGCCGCGCTCGGCGAACGCCACGAAATCTCGTGGACGACGGCGATCCTCGTCGGCCTCGCGCAGATCGTCGCCGGCGTGTTCCCCGGCACCTCGCGATCGGCCGCCACCATCTTCGTCGCGCTGCTCGCCGGCACGACGTCGCGCGTGGCCGCCACCGAATTCGCGTTCCTGGTCGGCATCCCGACGATGTTCGCCGCCACTGGCTATGAACTGCTGGGCGTGCTGAAGGACGGCGGCGCCGCGGGCGAGAACTGGACCGCGCTGGGCGTGGCCTTCGTGGCATCGGCGATCACCGCGTTCGTCGCGGTGAAATGGCTGCTGCGCTACATCCAGAGCCACCGCTTCACCGCGTTCGCGATCTATCGCTTCGTGCTGGGCGCCGCGCTGCTGGCGCTGGTGCCGGCCGGCGGATGAGCGACGTCGCGCCCGCCGCCGTTTCGCCGCGGGCGCCGTGGTGGCGCGACCTTGCCGCGTCGTCGGTGGTCGCCGGCTTCGTCACCGTGCTGGTGGGCTTCACCAGTTCGGCGGTGATCGTGTTCGAGGCCGCGCGCTCGCTGGGCGCCTCGGAAGCCGAGATCGCGTCGTGGCTGTGGGCGCTGGGCATCGGCATGGCCGTGACCTGCATCGGCCTGTCGCTGCGCTGGCGCATCCCGGTGGTGACGGCGTGGTCCACGCCGGGCGCGGCGATGCTGGTCGCCAGCCACGCCGGCGTGCCGCTGTCGGACGCCATCGGCGCGTTCGTGCTGGTGGCGCTGCTCACCGCTGCCGCGGGTTTCTCCGGGTTGTTCGAGCGCGGCATGCGCAAGTTGCCGCTGTCGCTGGCGTCCGGACTGCTGGCCGGCGTGTTGCTGCGCTTCGGGCTGGACGTGTTCGTGTCGATGAAGACGCAGCCGGTGATGGCGGTGGCGATGTTCGTGCTGTACCTGTGCGGCCGGCGCTGGTTCCCGCGCTACGCGGTGGTCGCGACGCTGCTGCTGGGCATGGCCTTCGCCGCCGCCGGCGGGGTGCTGCGGCTGGACCACGTGCCGCTGCGTGCCGCGACACCGATCTTCACGATGCCGACGCTGTCGACGGCCGCCGTGTTCGGCATCGCGCTGCCGCTGTTCGTGGTGACGATGGCCTCGCAGAACATCCCCGGCGTCGCGGTGATGCGCGCCTCCGGCTACACGCCGCCGGTGTCGCCGGCGGTCGGCTGGATCGGCGCGGTCAACGTGCTGCTGGCGCCGTTCGGCGCGTATTCCCTGTGCCTGGCCGCGATCACCGCCGCGATCTGCAGCGGCCGCGAGGCGCATGCGGACCCGGCGAAGCGCTACGTCGCCGCGATGGCCGCCGGCGCGTTCTACCTGCTGACCGGCGTGTTCGGCGCGACCGTGGCGGCGCTGTTCGCCGCGTTCCCGCGCGAACTGGTGATGGCGATCGCCGGGCTGGCGCTGTTCGGCACCATCGGCAACAGCCTGACCGCCGCGCTGCGCGAGGACCGCGACCGCGAGGCGGCACTGATCACCTTCCTCGTCACCGCCTCGGGCTTCGCCGCCGCGGGGATTGGTTCTGCGTTCTGGGGACTGGTCGCCGGCGTGGTCGCGCTGGCGCTGCGTCCGCGCGCCGCCTGAACGACGGACGCGGTGTAAGGTGGATCGCGCGCCTCGCGCCGCGACCCCGTCGCGGCCGGTCGCGCGTTTCCCCAACGCCCCCGCCCGAATGGAGTTCGCGATGACCCGCCTGACGCTGCTGTGCTGCTGCCTCGGCCTGAGCCTCGCCGCCTGCGCGCAACCGCCCGCGCCTGCCACGCCCGCCGCCGGCATCGCACCTGCCGCGACCGCATCGCCGACCGCTGCGCTCGCCGGCTACCACTGGCGACTGGACCGCGCGCAGGACGCACGCGGCCAGCGCATCGACGCCCTGCTGGTCCGCCCGCAGCAGCCGCTGCAGCTCGATTTCGCCGGCGGTCGCGTGGTCGTGTCGAACGCCTGCAATCGCATTTCCGGTGCCGTGCGCAGCGAAGGCGGCGGCTTGCGCATCGGCCCGCTGGTCTCGACCAAGATGGCCTGCGCCGATCCCGCGGTGATGGCGCTGGACGCCGCCATCACGAAACGGCTGGAAGGCACGCCGACGTTCGCGATCCAGGAAAGCATGCCGCCGACGCTGGTGTGGACCACTGCCGACGGCGACGTGCTGCGCTTCATCGGCGATCCCACGCCGGAAACGAAATACGGCGGCCCGGGCGAGACCGTGTTCCTCGAAGTCGATGCCGGCACCACGCCGTGCCAGGCCTCGCTGGCGCCGCAGATGGTCGACTGCCTGCGCGTGCGCGATGTGCATTACGACGACGCCGGCCTGCGCACCGGCACGCCCGGCGAATGGCGCACGCTGCCGCCGATGATCGAGGGCTACACCCACGAGCCGGGTTTCCGCGACGTGCTGCGGGTGAAGCGCTACACGATCGCGAATCCGCCCGCCGACGCGCCGTCGGTCGCGTACGTGCTCGACCAGGTGGTCGAGTCCGCCGCGATCGATCGCTGATCTTCACCAGCGATCGTCATCACCACTGCCCACGGAGTCCGCCATGACCCTGCGCTTCGCCTGCTCTGCCGCATTGCTGCTCGCCACCGTCCTCGCCGCGCCCGCCGGCGCGCGCGAACGCACGCTGCACGTCGACCGCGACGAACTGGTCAACACCGGCGGCTGGACGTTGACGACCACCACCGCCCCCGGCGGCGCGCCGGTCGCGGCGACGGTGCCGTTCCGGCTGGTGTTCGACCGCAAGACCGTTGCGGTGAAGGGCGGCTGCCCGACCTTGCAGGGCGACTACACGCTCGTCGGCAAGCGCATGGGCTTCGTGCTGATCGCCACGGTCGGCGAGGACTGCACCGGCGATGCGGCGCAGGCGAGCAGTGCGTTCCTCGCGACGATCAACCACACGTTCGAGGGCGCGCTGGTCGAACCGCTGCCCTACCGCCTGCGCCTCACCGCCGACGACGGCACCGTGCTGGAGTTCCAGTCGCAGCCGATGGGGTTCTGAGCGGCGCTCAGCGGCGGCGGCGGACCACCCAGGTCTTCGGCACGCTGTCGTGCCATGTGCGGACACCGTCCTTGCCGGAAGCGAAGATCGACAGCGGCTCGAACGGAATGAACCGGCACAGCGTGCGCCCGAACACCTGGCCCCAGGTCGGACGGGCACCCTGCTCGTTGACCACTCGCGTGCCGGTGACCAGCTTGCCGATGGTGAAACCGAACAGGCCTTCCATCGGCACGTAGTACAGCAGGATCGCCAACATGCCGACGGCGTAGTCGCGCGCGAGGTTGGGCTGCTCCATCGCCGCCAGCCCGGCCTCGTCGCCGTTGATCGCCAGCCACGTCGCGTAGGGGATCGCCACCACGATGGCGAGCAGCGTGAAGCAGGCGTAGTCGATCACCCAGGTGAAGAAACGACGCCATCGGCCGGCCGGCTCCAGGGCCAGTCGCTCCTGCGGCATGCTCGTCGCGATGCGCGCCTCGGGCGCGCGATAGGGGTCGTGTTCGCTCATCGTGGTGCGTCGTCCTTCTGTCCGGTCAGCCCGCGACGGCGGGATTCAGTGAATACGTGCCGTACGTCGCCGCTTCGCCCAGCACGTGGCCGCGCATGGCGCGGAACACGTCGGCGGCGGTGAAGCGCTCGGGCAGGTCCAGCGCCGGCACGTCGAGCGCGAACACGCGGAAGAAATAGCGATGCAGGCGCAGGTCGTGGCCGGGCGGATACGGGCCGTCGTAGCCGCGGTAGTCGCCGCCCATCTCCGCGTCACCGGCGAACCAGCCGGTGTAGTCGTTCAGGCCGTGACGCGCGCCGGCCGGGCCGCCGGGCGCGGGCTTGCCGCGCACGCTCACGCCGTCGCTGGCGGCGCCGGCCACGATCCCGCGCACGTCGGCCGGGATGTCGGCCAGCGTCCAGTGCACGAAATCGCCGCGCGGATGCTCGACCGGGATCGGCGTCGACGCATCGGCCACCAGCGCGCCATCGGTGGGCGCGTCCGGATCGATGCACAGCAGCGCGAACGACTGCGTGCCCGCGGGCACGTCGTCCCAGCGCAGGTGCGGATTGCGGTTGCCGCCGAAGCCGTCCGGCGTGCCCATCGCGAATTCCGCGGGGATGCGGCCGCCGTGTTCGAAGCTGTCGCTGCTGATCTTCATGATGGGATGTGCTCCGTGTGAAGGATGACGTTGCAAGGGGGTGGGCGGTGCGGCGGGATCACTCCGCCGGATAGCCCAGCGCCATCGACACGTCCTGCAGCAGCGCGAAAGGTTCGGCCAGCGCCTTCGCGTACTGGCGCCAGTGGCCGTAGGCGAAGCGCGGGGCGCCCAGCGCGGCGGCCGGCGGGATGCGGATCTGCTCCAGGCCCAGGCCGCCGCCGACTTCCGCGGCGAAGGCCTCGACGTCGTCCAGCGCGTGGTCGGTGCGGATCAGCTTGTGCGTCTGCAGGTTGCCGTTGTGCAGCGCCAGTGCGTGCTGCAGCTGGCGCGCGATCCACAGCGCGGCGTCGTTCGCGGAGGCGATGCCGAACGGCATCGTGCTGCCGAAGGCGATCCACTCCAGCAGCGCGTCGCGCGGGTCTCGCACGGCGATCAGCACGATCGCTTCCGGCTGCAACGGGCGCAGCGCCTTCAGCAGCGCGTTGTCCCAGAACGGCAGCCAGTCGATCACGATGCCGTCGTTCACGCCACGCGCGGGCAGCGCCGCGCGCCACGCGGCGAGCAGGCGCTCGGGCGCGAGCGTGCCGGCGTTGAGCGCAGCGATGGTGTCGGGGTTCTGGAACGGGTCCTGCGGCGCGTTCGGACCGAAGCGGTCGGCGCGCAGCGGATAGCCGGCATGCGCGATGACGGTCGCGATCTTCTCCACGCCCGAGCCGGGCACGCCCCAGAGGTAAGCCACTGGCGGCGCGCCGGGAACCGGGGTCGCAGCGTCGGGCCAGGTGCCGCCGGCGGGACCGGGCGACGTCAGCGGCCAGCGCATCGGCGCGGTCGCGACGTTCGCGGCGTTCCAGGTGAGCGCGGCCTCGGCGTGGCGGCCGGCGCCGTCCTGGGCGTAGCCGAGCCACGGCAGCAGCGACTGGCGCGCGGCTTCGTCCGGCGCACGGGCGATCAGCCCCTGCACGTAGGCCACGGCGTCGTCCGGCGACGCACGCAGCTTGTGGTCGATCACGCGCAGCACCGCGCCGGTGTGGCCGGGCGTGGTGTCGGCGAGACGCTGCGCCAGCGCCGCGGTGGCGGCGGCGTCGCCCAGCGATTCACTGACGTGCATCGCGGCGTCCAGCATCGCCGGATGCTCGGGCATCGCCGCCTGCCAGCGATCGATCACCGCTTTCGCGCCTTCCGACGCCGTGGGCTCGAAGCCCAGCCGCATCTGCCACAGCGGCACCGCGTTCGGCAGCTTTTCCAGCGCGGCGTCGAGCGTGGCGCGGGCGTCATCGGCATCGCCGGTGCGGCGCCAGATCTCGCGCGCCAGGCCCCACGCGCGCGGGTCGCGCGGCTCCGCGGCCAGCGACGCATGCAGCAGCGCGAGCGCGCGCTCGTGCCGGCCCAGCGCCAGCTCCAGCTCGGCGGTCATGCGCTTGAGCGCGGGCGTGGCCGCATCCGGGTCCTCCAGCAGCGGCTGGAGCACCTCCAGCGCTTCCTCCGGCCGCGCCTGCTGCAACAGCAGGTCGGCGAGCAGCCCGCGCAGGCCCTGCAACTGCGGCGACACGTCCAGCAGGCGCCGGAACGCCTGCTCGGCGAAGGCGAAGTTCTCCTGCGCAAGATGCGCGAAGCCCAACGCATGCAGCACCTGCGGATCGTCCGGCATCTGCCCGGAGGCGCGCACCAGCAGCGCCTGCGCACGCTCGCCCTCGCCGCGACGCAGCGCGACCATGCCCTCGACCGTCTTCACCCAGGCGTGGTCGGGCTGCAGCCGCGCGGCGGAGCGTTGCAGGCGCTCGGCTTCGTCCACGTCGCCGCGGCCGATCGCCATCTGCGCGCGGACGATGTAGGCCTCGAACTGGTTGGGGTCGAGGTCGATCGTGCGCTTGAGCGCGGCATCGGCCTCGTCGACCTTGGATTCGCCCAGCAGGAAACCGACGCGCTGGAAGTGGATGCCGGCATCGTCCGGCGCCAGCAGCACTGCGCGGTTGATCGCGTGCAGCGCGGCGGCGGAATCGCCGGCGGCGCGTTCGGCGTGGGCCAGCAGCGCGTAGGCGTGGGCGTCGTGCGGGTCCTCTGCGACGGCCACGCGGGCGAGCGACAGGGCTTCGGCATGGGCACCGCGACGGAGGGCGGCGAAGATCTTCTCGTGCATCGACTGGGTCTGGAGCGGGGCCGGCGGCCCGGAGCCGGCTAGTGTACCCCCCGGGCCCGGCCGGCTTTCCTGCGCCCGGTCAAAGCCCGGCGGCCCACGGGACGACGGTCAGTCCGCCGGCAGCGCCTGCGCCAGCCGCGCCGTCACCCAGCGCTCGCCGTAACCATCCAGACGCGGGCCGTCGAGGAACCCGCAGTGCCCGCCGTGGGTCGCGATCTCGATCGCCGCCGTCGCCGGCAGGCCCAGCGCGTGGAACTCGGCGACCGGGATCACCGGATCGTCGGCCGCGGTCAACAGGTCGGCCGGCATCGCCAGCGTCGCCAGCCGGTCGCCGGCGATGGCGTAACCGTCGAAGTAGTCGTCCAGGGTGTCGAAATCGGTGTGGCGCTCGACCAACCAGCGGGTCAGCTCGCGCATCCGCAGCCGCAGCACGCGGTCGTCGAAGTCGTAGTACTCGGGGAAGGTGTCGCGCTTGCGCCGCAGCGACTGCCGCCAGCTGTGCTCGAAGTAGCGCATGTAGAACGGCATGCCTTCTTCCATGCGGGTCATGGTCACCGCCGGGTCCAGCAGCGGGCAGACGGCCGCCACCCGCGCCAGCGGCAGCCCCGCGGCGGGCGCGCGCAGCGCCAGCCGCAGCGCGAAGTTGCCGCCCAGCGAATAGCCGGCGACCACCATCGGCCGCGGCGCGGCGGACAGGAAACGGTCGGCGATGTCGACCGCCGCGTGCACCACTTCGTCGATGCGGTTGGAGTGGAACAGCGCCTGGTTGAGGTGATGGGTGTCGCCGTGGTCGCGGAAGTTGAGCCGGAACACCTCGAACCCCGCGCGCAGCAGGTGCGCGGCGGTCATGCGCATGTAGCTGGATTCGACGCTGCCTTCCCAGCCGTGCAGCAGCAGCGCCAGCCCGCGCGGCGCCGGCCCCGGCATCCGGCTGTGCACACCCTCCAGGCGCACGCCGTCACCGCCGTCGACGATGTAGGGCGTGTGCACCGCCCCGCAACGTTTGAGCAGCACCGCCCCGCGCGCCCGCCGCAGCGGACTGGTCGCCACCGCCGACTGCACGTGCGGATTGCGCAGCCAGAGCGGGGCGCGGTAAGGGGACGGGGAAATCGCGGGGGGCATGACGGGAGGATACGGCGTCGGCGGTCAGAAGGATTCGATGCGCTTGGTGCGCGCCTCGCGCAGCGCGCGTGCGAGGCAATCGCGGTCCGGGCCCTCCGGCGTGCGCGCGATCCTCGCTTCGAGCGCGTCGATGCCGCCGCGGTTCCACAGCAGTCGCGATGCATGCGCGCGTTTGTGCTGGAACCAGAACCACGCCTCTTCCTCGCGCGCGGCCAGATTGCCTTCGGTACCGTCCGGCGACAGCAGGCGACATGCCTGAAGCATGCGCTCGATCGCGCTGATTCCCCGGATGTCCGAAGGCGTGCAACCGGTGATGCCTGCGGCAAGCACAAACGCCAGGAGGCAGATCGCAAGCGCGGCGCGATGACGGCGGCGAGGCGAGGAGGTGTCCATGCGCCGATTACAGCACCCTCGCGCAGTTCTTGTAGGAGCGACGTGAGTCGCGACCCGGAAGCGTCGGAAGGTCGCGACTGACGTCGCTCCTGCGAAAAACAGGAACAGCGAGGGCAGCGGCTCAGTCGTCCGCCTGCCCCATCGCCGCGATGATCCGGCTGCGGGCGGTCTCGGCAAGGCGGCGGCGGCCTTCGGCGTCGGCGGGCAGGATCGGTTCGAGGAAGATCACGTCGGCGACACGCGCCGGTTCGCCCAGCAGGCGCAGGAAGTTCCCCGCGAAGCTCTCGGTCGGGCCGAAGGCGACGATCGTCTGGGCGTCGCCGCCCTCGCCGTAGCGCAGCGCCACCGGCTGCACCGGCACGTTGGCTTCCACCGCGGCCAGGAAGATGCGGGCGTGGAACGGGCCGACGGCGTCGCCGTCGCGGGTACGGCCTTCGGGGAACACGCCGACCGCGCGGCCCTCGCGCAGGCGCGCGAGCATTTCGTGCAGCACGCCGCCCAGCGATTCCTGGCTGCCGCGCTGGTGGTAGATGGTCTCGCCCATCGTCGCCAGCCAGCCGACCAGCGGCCACGAGGCGATCTCGCGCTTGGCGACGAAGCCCATCATGCGATAGGCATGCAGCGCGACGATGTCGATCCAGCTGACGTGGTTGGCGACGAACATCACCGCCCCCGGCAGCGGCGTGCCGATGCGACGCATGCGGAAGCCGAACACCCACATCAGCCCCCGCTGCCACCCGCGCACCACGCGATGCTTCAGCGGGTCGCCGGCGATGACGATGCCGCCGAACGGCGGCGACATCAGGATCAGGATGATCGGCAGGTGCACCAGCACGTGCCACGTCAGCATCGGCCAACGGATGAGGTAGCGCGCCAGCCTTGCGAGGCGCGAATCGGGACGTGCGCGGGTCATGCGGGCCACCATACCCGGGCGGTCTAGAGCTTTTCACCCTGCGCCGGCGCGCCCGGATCGGGCACCACGGCGAGGGTCAGCCGCGAGATGCAGATCAGGCGGCCGCTGGCGGCGTCCTCGATCCGGATCTCCCATACCTGCGAGCTGTGGCCCAGGTGCAGCGGCCGCGCGGTGCCGACGACGTGCCCGTTGCGGATGCCGCCGACGTGGTTGGCGTTGATCTCCATGCCCACGCAGCGCTTGCCCGGCGGCGCGCAGAGATTGCCGGCGGAACTGCCGAGGGTCTCGGCCAGCAGCACCGAGGCGCCGCCATGCAGCAGACCGTAGGGCTGGTGGGTGCGGGCGTCGACCGGCATCGTGCCGCGCACGTAGTCGGGGCCGATCTCGGTGAAGACGATGCCCAGCGAGGCCATCGCCGTGTCGGCGCTGAGTGCGTTGAGCTGTTCGGGAGTGGCGGTGCGCCGGAAGACGGCAGGGGCGGGGGTATTCATCCGGTCAAGGATACCCGAGGCCCCTGCCGGGCCCGCCCGCGGCGCGCGGAGGGAGAGGACGCGCGCCGCGGGCGGGTGGGGGAAACCGAGTCGTGGATCGGTGCCGTGGATCGGCGTCGTGCGTCAGCGGCAGCGGAAGGGCGCGGCGGCCCAGTCGCTGGTGTAGCGGCGATCCATCGCGTAACCGCTGCTCGTGCCGTAACCGATGCCGAAGTCGCGTTCGCGATAGCGGATCACCGGGGCGGCCGACAGGCCGGCGCGCGGGCGGGGGGACGGAGCGGGGAGACGGAGGGCGTTCATGGCGGAATCCTGGGGAGTGGACGTGACGTCCGGGCGTTGCAGGGGGAGGGAGTCGGGATCGAAGCTGGGGGCGAGGAATCAGGCGCAGCGGAAACGCGTCGCGCCCCAGTCGCTGGTGTAGCGGCGATCCATCGCGTAACCGCTGCTCCGGCCGTAGCCCACGCCGAAATCGCGTTCGCGGCGGGCTGCGGTGAAGGGGACGACCCGGGCGCCGGCGACCGCGGCGGGGGTCGAGGAACGGACGGGGGTGTCGAGGCGGTTCATGGCGTGCTCCGGAAGATCGGTGTGAATTAGTGTGTTGGTAAAGTACAACACCTATCCAGCAATGCACCTGTGCCGGAAGTCACCCAGCCGATGGGGGACTCCGGAACGCCCCCGGAACAGCCTCCGGGCTGTGGCCGCCGCCCGCGGGTCAACCGACCGGCCGCCGACGCGTTCAACCCGGACCCCCTCCCCGCCTCCGGGCACGGCGCCCCGCATGTCTCTCCCGCGTTCCGGTCTGGTCGCCCTCGTGCTGCCCTGCCTGCTTGCGGGAGGCTGCGGGGTGCCGCGATCCCCGGCAGCCGCGGCGGATCGGGGAGCCACGGCATCGATCCCGCGCACGACCCGCACCGCCACGGCGCCGCTCACCGTGCCCGCCACCGCCACTTCGCCGCGCGTGCGCTCGACGCCGTTGCCGCCGCAGCGCGTCGATGCCGGCCGCGTGTTCGCGCTGCTCGATCCGGGCGAGACCACGACCTCCGCCGCACGTTTCGCGGCGCTGTCGAGCGTCGACGGTCTGGTCTATCGCGCGCTGTGGAGCCGGCTCGAGACCGCGCCCGGCATCTACGACTGGAGCACGCTCGACAACATCGCCGACGTCGCGCGCGCCGCGCACAAACCCGTGACGCTGCACGTTGCGCCCGATCTGCCGAGCTGGCTGCCCACGCTCGGCGCGCAGACCTACACGTACACGTCGCCGCTGGGCTCGGGCACCGCGGTGGTGCCGTGGGACGCGACCTACCTCGCGCGCCACGGCACGTTCGTGGCGGCATTGGCGACGCACCTGCGCACGCGCGGCGACGCCGGCCTGGTCGCGATGGTGTCGGTGGGCGCGCCGGTCGCGGAGATGTCGCTGGTCGGCTGCCGCAACGGCGTGCTCGGCACCAGCCTCGCCTACGATCGCGCCAGATACCTCGATGCCTGGAAGACCAGCTTCGCTGCGCATCGTGATGCCTTCGCGGACAGCGCCTTCGCGTCGGTGAATCTCGCGATCTCCGCACCGGTGTCGGAGATCTGCCTGCCCGACGGCGACGGCGCCGCGTTCCATGCCGAACTGATGCGCCACGCGCTGTCGCTCACACCGCGCGCAGTGGTGTTCGCGGCGGACCTCAACGCCCTCGGCAGCAGCCGGTTGAACCAGGTCGACGCCGCCACGCGCCGCGACACGATGCTGCACTTCCAGACGATCTGGTCGTACACCGACGATCCGACCAACCGCTTCAAGGGTCCGTTGCGCGACGCCGTGTGCAGCAGTTGGCGCGCCGGCGCGCGCTACATCGAGATTTACAAGGCCGACCTGCTGAACGCCGATCCGGCGGTGCAGGCGGCGATCGCCGCCGCACGCGACGGCGCGGGCTGCTGAACGTCGCGCGTCAGAGGATCGGCGCCAGGCCCGCGCCGAACGCGGTGAAGATGCGCGTGAGCGGCCGGATCACCGGCGCCACTTCCGGGAAGTCGCCGACCGGGCGATAGCAGCGGCGGAATTCCGGATCGCGCGGCGACAGCGGCGCGGGGCATTCGGGGCCGGGCACGAATTCGTAGCTGGTCGCGTAGCGCACCGGCCAGAAATCGAACAGCGGCAGGTGCTCCGAGATCTTCGCCAGCGAATACTCCAGCCCCGAGAACACAGGCGGCTTGTCGCGGCGGGCAATGGTCCACGCGTTCTCCGGGCGCATGTCGCGCTCGATGCTCGCCGACAGCGCCCGCGCGAACGCGGGGTCCTCGATCACCACCACGCCCTCGGTGTTGTAGTCGTCGCCGCGCGGATCGAAGTTGTGGCTGCCGATGATGGCGATGCGGTCGTCGATCACCACCGATTTCGCGTGCAGGCCGAAGCGGGTGCCGCCACGCACCAGCGGCACGCGCTCGTTGCTGCCGCGCTTGGAATAGCGCAGCGCCGAATACTCGCGCGCCAGCGGCGTGGGCCGGTCGGGCGAGCGACTGCCGCTGCCGGCGACCGCCGACGGATGCGCATGCGCCTTCGGGTCGCGCAGCACCATCGGCGTGCCGTCCTCGTCCCACGCCACCTCGACGGTGCCGGTCGCCTCCACGTCGATCGGCGCGTCCTGCGGGAACGGCTTGAACTCGTGGATCTCGAACTTGTAGTCGCGCAGGTAGCGGCGCTTGTACTTGTACGACAGCGCGTACGGGATGAACGCGTCGGTGGCGGCGAGACTGTTGGTGGACACCACCACGTGCGGGCGCGGGTCGCGCTGCTGCAATTCGTGGAACAGCTCCTGCGCCGGCTTCGACAGCACCAGGTACGGCGTCTGCAGCAGCACGCGTTGCCGGGCGGAACCGATCAGTTCGCGCAGCAGGTGCGAGGACGCCGCGGGGCCGCCGGGCGCGTCGCCATGCTTCTCGGGACGATCGCCGATGTAGCGCAGGTCGCGCACCGGCATCGCCATGTCGACCAGACGGCTGCGCACCAGCGCAGCGTCGTCGGCGTCGCGGCCGATGAGTTCCACCCGCTTCGGTAATTCCGGCGACGGATGCTGCACTGCCGGCACGCCGTCGCGCAGCACCAACTGGCCGACGTCGCGCAGCCGCCACAGCGGCGTACTCAGCGGCGCGTTCCAGAACGTCTCGAAGTGCGCGGCCATGTCGGCGACCGCGGGGCCGGCGACCAGCACGTCGCGATCGCGGAAGTTGTAGCGCGCGTCCCAGTCGTAATAGTCGTTCTGGTAGTTGCGGCCGCCGGTGATGCCGACCAGGTCGTCGACCACGACCAGCTTGTTGTGCATGCGCTGGTTGAGCCGGCGGAAGCAGCAGACCGTGGCCCAGGCGTACATCGGATAGCCGAAGTGCGCGCGCCCCAGCACCGGGTTGTAGACCCGCATCTCGAAGTTGGCGTGGGCGCCGGCCAGCGCCGCCAGCGTGTCGATGCGCTTGAGCGCCGCGAGCTGGTCGACCAGCAGCCGCACCTTCACGCCGCGCCGCGCGGCGGTGAGGAGTTCGTCGAGGATGAGATGCCCGGCATCGTCCTCGTCGAAGATGTAGGTCTGCACGTCGATGCTGCGCTGCGCGCCCCGGATCAGGTCCAGCCGCGCCAGCAGCGCGTCCTGGCCGTAGTCGAGGATCAGCGCGTAGTGCTGCGGTGCCGTGGCGGGCGTCGCTGCGGCCGCAGGCGCGGGGACTGGTGCGGACGAAGCGGGCGCAGTCGGAGCGGGCGCGATGTCTGCGGCGACGGATTCGGGAGACGCCGGCGGAACCGCGGCGGACGCCTCGCGCGCGACGGCAGGCGCGGGCGCTTCCGCCTGCACACCGCCGGCCGCGCGCACGCCCAGCGCGCGCAGCGGCGACGGGCGCGCGCAGGCGTCGTCACGCGTGCACGCGACTTCGGTGCTGCGCGCCGCTTCGATCACCGCCCCCACCCGCGCCTGGTCGGCGGTGGAGAGCGTCGAGCACGCGCCCAGCGCCAGCGCGCAGACCGCGACGAACAGCGCGCGCAGGCTCATTCACCGTCCTCGCGCACGCGCAGCCGCAGCGTGAACCGCACCAGGTCCGACACCGCGAACACCCAGCGGTCGACGCCGTAGTCGGTGCGGCGGACGCTGCCATTCGCGACCACGTCGCAGTCCTGCGCGGGACGCGCGCAGGTGCCGGGCGCGATCGCGAAGGTCTCGCGCCGCTGCACGTCGCGGATGGTCAGCTGGCCGGCGAGCTTGCCGCCGGTGTCCAGCAGTACGGGGGCGTAAGGTTCGGACACGAAATCCACTTCGGGGAAGCGGTCGGCCTGGAAGAAGCCGTCGCCGCGGGTCATGCCGGTGTAGCTGGGATGGCCGACGATCTCGATGTCGCGCGCCGACAGGCGCAGGCGCACGCGACGGCGGCCGTCCTCCAGCGTCTCGATCTCGCCGCTGTATTTCGGGAAGCGGCCCTGCAACACCTGGCCCCAGCGGGTCTTCAGGGTGAAGCCGATGCGGGTGGTCGCCGGGTCGATCTCCGCCGCGTCGGCGGCCTGCGTTGCCGCCAGCAGCGCGCAGACCGCGAGACAGGCGACGGGCGTCGCCGTCGGCCTCACGGCCACCAGAAGGCGGACAGCGTCGCCGAACCCGGCTCGACCGCGCCGTCACCGCTGAATTCCAGCACCGCGATGCTGCCCGGCGGCATGCCGCGGTAGTCGCCGGACTGGCCGCTGTGCAGCAGCGCCGCGAGGCGCTCCAGCCCGGGGTTGTGGCCGACCAGCATCAGCCGGTCCATCTCGCGGTGTTCGTCGACCAGTTCGGCCAGCGCGCCCGGCGTCGCTTCGTAGATGGCGTCGGCCAGCCGCTGTTCGACGAAGCCGATGCCGCGCAGCACGGCCTCCAGGGTCTCGCGCGTGCGCCGCGCCGGCGAGCACAGCACGCGGTCGGGGACCAGCGCCTGTTCGGCCAGCCAGCGGCCGGCGGCCTCGGCTTCGGCCAGGCCCTCCGCGGACAGCGCGCGGTCGGCGTCGGCCTGGCCGGCGGCGGCCGGTTCGGCGTGGGCATGGCGGAGCAGGATGAGGGTTCGCATGCGCGCGTCGATTCCGGCGGAACGGGTCCGCAGCTTAGCGCGAACCGGCCGGCGACCGCATGCCCGCGCCGCGGGCGCGGTTCAGGCGATCGTCTCCGGCAGCCGCCGCAGCGCATCGCGGAAGAACAGCCGGTCGGCCGGCGTCAGCTCGCGCAGGCGCCGGCGCAGGCGCGCGACCGCGTCGGCCGCGCGTGCGGGATCGCCGTCGTGGGCCTCGTACCACGCCACTTCCAGCAGCACGTTCGCGCGTTGCAGCGCGTCGACCTGCACCCGGCCGGCGTCGACGTCGGCCTGCATGGTCGCGGCCAGTTCGCGCCATGACGGCCATTCCACGTGCAGCGTCATCGGCGCGATCAGCGCGCGGAAGGCTTCCGGCGACAGCACCGGCCAGCGGCGGAAGGCGTCGAGCCGCGGATGCGGCGTCTCCGGGCCGCCGCGCCGCGCCATGCGCAGCAGGTAGATCGTGTTCCAGCCACCGCCGCCCACGCCGTGGCGGCCGCTCAGCCACGCCGCCAGCCCGATCCAGCGCAGCGGCTCGCCGTCTTCGCCCGGCACGTCGAGGCCGCAGCGCTGGAACAGCCACAGCGACCAGCCGAGGTTGCTGGCGGTGGAGGCCGCGGCGTCGAACAGTTCGGCCTCGTTCGCGAGTGCGATCGCGGCGCGGTAGTACTGCACCGCGGTGCGCGCGGCGGCACTGCGTTCGACCACGTCGACCGATTCGTCCAGCGCCAGCGCGCGGTGGATCAGTGCCTGCAGGTTGGCGTGCTCGCTGCGCACCCGCGGGTGGTACTGGAACAGCCCGGTCCAGCGCGGGTCCTCGGTGGCCTGGCGCAGGATCTGCTTCGCCGCCTGCGCATCGCGGCCGGCGTAGGCGCACCAGGCGCGCACGATCGCGGCCATCGCGCCCAGCCACGCGTGCTCGGGCGCCTGTTCGTCGTGCCAGTGGCGGTCGAGCTCGGCCAGCACCGCGCGGGCGGCGTCGGCGTTGCCCGCGCGGCGCCACACCATCGCCTGCTGCAGCAGCGCCAGCGCCTGCAGCCACGGATCGTCGGTGAGGTGCTGGGCGCGGCGGTAGCCGGCCAGCGCGCCGTGTTCGCGATCGAGGATCAGCCGCCCGTCCAGCATGTCGCGGCGCGCGCCGGCCCAGGCGTGCCAGTACGCCGGCGACGCGCGGCTGGCGGCATCCGGCGCGGACGCCGCCTGTGCCGCCGCGGTGGCGCCGAGCCAGGCGCTGACCGCTTGTGCGTCGGCGGGCTCGCCGTGCAGGCGCAGCTGCAAGCGCGCGGCCTCGCCGTCGGCCAGCCAGTACGGGCCGCGGTTGCGACCGGCCAGCGGCAGCAGGTCGGGCGCGCGTTCGCGATCCGTACCCCAGCCCACGCGCAGGCCCCAGCGCGCGAAGTCGGTGTAGGCGCGGCTGACGATCATCCGCAGGTTGCGCGCATTGGGGAACCGCTCGCGCACCTGCGCCTCGCGCACCCAGCCTTCGCCCGACTGCGCCGCCAGCCACAGCCGCAGCAGCAGCCACAGCGACTGGTGTCGCGCGGGCTGGCCCTGCACGCGCGCGGGCGTGCCCAGTTCGATCTCGATCTCGTGCGCAGCCGGCGCTTTCGCCGGTGCGCGTCGCCGTGGCGTCGCGGAGGTGGTCATCGCCACAGTCTGGCACGGGCGGTCCGTCGCGGTGACGGCGGTGACATCAGTGACGCGCCCCGCGCCGCGGCGGACGACGCGGTTTGCCGGAGTGCGCCAACGTCTCCACGAACGCCGTCGCCAGCGGCGACATCGGTCGCTCGCGCAGTTGCAGCAGGAACAGCGGACGCGAGCGCTCGGCGCCCGCATGGCGCAGGCAAGCGACCTCGCCCAGCCGCAGCAGGTCGCGCACCACGCACTCGGGCAGGATCGCGGCCCCGAGGCCGGCCGCGACCGCGCGCGCGATCGCCTCGTTGCTGCCGAGTTCGACGGTGCGCGCCGGCACGATGCCCAGCGACCGCAGCATCGTTTCAGCGGCCATGCGCGTGCCCGAGCCGGGTTCGCGCACCAGCCAGGTCGCCGCGTTCAGCGCCGCCGTCGCGGATGCACGGCCTCGCGCCGCCCCGACATCCGACGGCACCACGATCCGCAGCGGGTCGTCGCGCCACGGGGTCGAGACGATGCGCGGGTCATCGACGGTGCCTTCGACCAGCGCCAGATCCACGGTGCAGTCGATGAGCGCGGCGGCAGCGGCGTCGGTGTTCGACACCACGACGCGCAGGTCGGCGTCGGGATGCCGCTTCGCCAGCGTCGCCAACGGCGCAGGCAACCAGTAGCCGGCGATGGTGGTGCTGGCGCCGAGCGTCAACCGGCCGCGCTGCCGCGAGCGCCGTGCACGCACATCATCGAGCGCGGCACGTTCGAGCGCGAAGATGCCGCGCGCGTGCTCGGCCAGCGCCATGCCGCTTTCGGTCAGCCGCACGCCCTTGGTGCCCCGCGGCCCGCGTTCGATCAACGGCAGGTCCACCAGGCGCTCCAGTTCGCGCACCGCCTTCGACACCGCCGGCTGGCTGATGTGCAACGCCTCCGCGGCCCGCGAGAAGCTGCGTCGCTCGGCGACCTCGAAGAACACCCGCAGCAGGTGCAGATTCAGACGCATAACCTGACCTCATCGTTTCCTGAAAACAGTGTATTGGACGCATGGGCGACGCGGGGCCAGCATTTGCGCCATGCCGGTGCGTCCGGCGCCACGAGGCCTCCACCATGTCGTCGACGTTCCGCCTGCGCGCCGCCCACGGCCCGCGCCTCCCGGGCGATCCCGCATGGTGGCGCGGGCTGGCGCTGACCGGCGCCGTCGCCGGCGCGGCCCTCCTCGCCTCCCTGCTGCCGTGGACGCAGCGCTGGGGGCTGGGCGCACTGACCCTGGCGATCCTGCTCGGCATCGTCGTCGGCAACACCGTGCTGCCCGCGATCGCCGATCGCGTCGCCTCCGGCATCGACTTTTCGAAAGGCACGTTGTTGCGCGCGGGGATCGTGCTGTACGGCGTCCGCATCGCGTTCCAGCAGATCGCCGACGTGGGCTGGGCCGGCGCCGCGATCGATGCACTGATGGTCGCCACCGTCTTCCCGCTGGCGGTGGCGCTGGGCACGCGGCTGCTGGGACTCGATCGCCAGACGGCGATGCTGATCGGCGCCGGCAGCGCGATCTGCGGCGCGGCGGCCGTGATCGCCGCCGAGCCGGTGGTGCGTGCGCCGGCGCACAAGGTGTCGGTCGCGGTCGCCACGGTGGTGGTGTTCGGCACGCTCTCGATGTTCGCCTACCCGTGGCTGTATCCGCATCTCGGTCTTTCGGAGCACGCCTACGGCGTCTACGTCGGCTCGACCGTCCACGAGGTGGCGCAGGTCGTGGTGGCCGGCCGCGGCGTGGGCGACACCGCCACCGCGACCGCGGTGATCGAGAAGATGATGCGGGTGATGCTGCTCGCGCCGTTCCTGCTGGTGCTCTCGGCGATGCTGCGCGGGAACCGCGCGTCGCCCGATCACGCGCCGCGGCTCGCGATCCCGTGGTTCGCGGTCGCCTTCGTCGTGGTCAGCGGCGTGCATTCGCTGGGGATCCTGCCGGCGTGGTCGGTGGACGCGCTGGTGCGGCTGGACACCGCGTTGCTGACGCTCGCGATGGCCGCGCTCGGCCTGCGCACGCATCTGGGCGCGGTGCGCCAGGCGGGCGCGAAACCGCTGGCGCTGGCGGCGCTGCTGTTCGTCTACCTGGTGGTAGGCGGCTACGCGGTCAATCGCGGCATCGCGTGGCTGTGCGGATGACGGCCGTGCGAATCGTCCGAACGACGTGACGCGAGTGACGTCGGCATCACGCGGCGCATCGGCGATCGCGCGGCACACTGCAGGCCCGCTTTCGCAGGAGCCGCCCCATGCCGATGCCCACCCGCTTCCTCTTCCCGATCGCCGCAGGCCTGATCGCGCTCGCCACGACACCGGCGTTCGCGGCCACGCCGATGGCGCCCGCCAACACCGCATGCGCCACGGCCGCGACGGACGCGCGCTTCGCCGCCTACGGCCACGCCGGCACCTTCCTGCTGCAACGCGACGGCCGCCCGGCGCAGGTCGTGCACGGCGCCGCGCTCGCCGACGTGCCGCTGCGACCGGCGTCGACGTTCAAGGTGATGCTGGGCCTGATCGCGCTGGAGACCGGCGCGCTGAAGAGTGCCGACGAGATCGTGCGCTGGGACGGCACGCGCTATGCCGAGCATCCCGAATGGCAGCGCGACATGGCGCTGCGCGAAGCGATGCAGACCTCCAGCGAAGCGTTCTTCCGCACCGTCGCCGCGCGCATCGGCCGCGAGCGGCTGGCGACGTGGGTGGCGAAGGTCGGCTACGGCAACGGCCGCATCGGCAACGACGCGAAGGGCGCCTGGCACGACGGCGTGCTGACCGTCACCGCGCGCCAGCAGCTGGCCTTCGTCGACCGCCTGCGCCGCAGCGACCTGCCGTTCTCGGCGAAGACCATCGCCGCGGTGAAGGCCGCGATGCGCGACGACGCCGTCGGCGGCATGACGCTCTACACGAAGACCGGCACGCACCAGGACGGCGACGGCAGCGGCAACGTGTGGTGGATCGGCTGGATCGAAGGCCCGCGCGGCGGCGCCAGCTTCGCCCTCGGCGCCACGCCGAAAACCGCCGAGGACCGCGCGAAGCGCATCGCGCTGGGCAAGGCGCTGCTGGCGGATGCGGGGTTGCTGCCGCGGAAATGAGCGGACGCGTCAGCTGTCCGCGTGACGTGTGCCGGGGGCGACGCGCCGGATCGCGGCCTCGACGCCGACCAGCACGATCCACGGCAGCAGCACCGCCGCGGCCAGCCACGCGGGCGACGGTGGCACGAACCGGAACCAGGCCGCCGGCCCCGGCAGCAGGATCGCGACGACGAGCAAGGCGAGCGTGAGGCCCGCCACCCAGGCGAACGCCGGGTTGGGGCGCCGCAGCCGCTCGCGCCACGGGCGACGCCCGCGATGCACGACGATGAGACCGAGGTTCGTCGCCACCAGCGCGGCGAAGGTCAGCGCGCCCTGCATCGCCACCGGCAGTTCCGCATGCCCCGCCGCCGCGTGCACCGCGATCACCGCGAGAAACGCGAGCAGGCCGCGGGCGAGGCTGCCGAACAGCATGCCGGCATCGATCAGGCGCGCCGCCACGGCCCGCGGCGGGCGGCGCATGACGTCGGCGTCGGCTGGTTCCCGCTCGAACACGAAGGCGCAGGCCGGGTCGACGATCATCTCCAGGAACACCACGTGCAGCGGCAGCAGGATCAGCGGCACGTCCAGCGCCAGCGGCAGCAGGGCCAGGCCCGTGATCGGCACATGCACCGCGATGATGTAGCGCACGGCGCGACGCAGGTTGTCGTGGAGGCTGCGGCCCATGCGCACCGCGGCCACGATCGAGGCGAAGTCGTCGTCGAGCAGCACGATCGATGCGGCTTCGCGGGCGACATCGGTGCCACGCCCGCCCATCGCCACGCCGACGTGCGCGGCGGCCAGCGCGGGGGCGTCGTTCACGCCGTCGCCGGTCATCGCGACCACCGCGCCGTCGGCCTTCAGCGCCTGCACCAGGCGCAGCTTGTCGTCGGGACGGACCCGCGCGAACACGTCGACATCGCGCGCGACGACGGCGAAGTCGGCGTCCGGCAGCGCCGCGATCTCCGACCCGAGCGCGACCCGTGCGTGCGCCGCGAGGCCCGCCTGCGCCGCGATGTGGCAGGCCGTCCGCGGATGGTCGCCGGTGAGCATCACCACGCGGATGCCCGCCGCGCGCGCCTCGGCCACGGCCGCCGGCACCGCGGCGCGCAGCGGGTCGGCGAAGGCGACGAGCCCGTGCCAGCGGAAGGCGAACGCCCGGGGATCGTCCGGCAGCGGCATCGTGCCGGGCCATGCCGCGTCGGCCACTGCCAGCACGCGCAGGCCGCGCGCGGCCATCGCCTCGGCCTGCGCGAGCGCTTCCGCGTGCGCGCCCGCATCGAGCGCGCACAGCGCGGCCACGGTCTCGGGCGCGCCCTTGCAGGCGACGAGCAGGGGAGCGCCCGCTTCACCCGGCCAGATCGCGACATAGGCCGCCAGCGTCGGCGACAAGGGATAGTGGCGCAGGCAATCGTCGTCCGTGCGCGCATCGCCATCGGCGAGCAGCGCGCGGTCCATCGGATCGTGGCTGGCGGCGGCGCTGGCCCGTCGCGCCATGTGCAGCAGCGCCGCCCGCCCCTGCGGATCGTCGTCGTCGGGCCACGTCTCGACCAGCGCCATGCGGTTTTCGGTGAGCGTGCCGGTCTTGTCGGTGCACAGCACGGTGACCGCACCCAGCGCCTCGATCGCCGGCGGCCGGCGCACCAGCACCTTGCGCTGCGCCATGTGCCAGCCGCCCAGCGCCAGGAACACGCTGAGCACCACCGGGAACTCCTCGGGGATGTTCGACATCGCCAGGGTCACGCCGGCCAGCAGCGCCTGCACCCAGTCGCCGCGCAGCAGGCCGTACGACACCACCATCAGCACGCAGGTGACCAGCGCGATCGATGCGAACAGCACGATGACGCGGCGCATGTCCCGTTCCAGCGGCGTGCGTTCGGCATGCAGCGTGCGCAGGCTGGCACCGATGCGTCCGAGGGCGGTGCGCTCGCCGGTGGCGACGACCTCCGCGATCGCATCGCCGCGCACCACCCAGGTGCCGGCGCGCACGATCGCCGCGTCCTCTCCGTCTCCCTCTCCGTCGCCGCGCTCGCGTTCGCCGTTCGTCGCGGCCCGCCGCACCGGCAGCGATTCGCCGGTGAGCAGCGACTCGTCCAGCGACAGCACCGCATCGCCGCACAAGCGCGCATCGGCAGGCACCCGGTCGCCTTCGGCCAGCAGGATCGCGTCGCCGACGACCAGCACCTGCGCCGCCACTTCGCAGGGCGTGCCGTCGCGCAACACGCGTGCGCGCGGGCTGCCGAGCGCGCGCAGGGCCTGCAACGCATGCTCCGCACGCACCGACTGGTACAGGGTCAGGCCGATGACCACCAGCACCGAAGCGCCGAGCACCGCCGCCTCGCCGGTGTCGCCGAGGAACAGGTAGAGCCCCGCCGCCGCCAGCAACAGGAGCAGCATGGGTTCACGCAACACCTCCGCCAGCAATCGCGGCCAGCGGCGACGCTCCGGTTCCGGCAAGGTGTTGGGGCCGTCCCGTCGCAGCCGGGCCTCGGCTTCGGCGCGGGTCAGGCCATGCGGCGGCATCATCCGCGCCCCCCGGCGATCGTGCGCGGGGCGACGCGCACGCCATCGGCGACGGCGTCGCCGGGATAGACGATCACGCGCTCGCCGGCGCGCAGCCCGGACACGATCCACGCTTCGCGGCCGTTGCGGCCGCCGACCTGCACCTCGCGGAAACGGGCACGACCGTCCTGCACCACGAACACCGCCATCGGCATGGCGCCGTCCGGGTCGCCGGCGGCATCGTCGGCCGCCGCGCCGTCACCCGGCCGCGGGAACACCGCGCTCACCGGCACGCGCAGCACGCGGTCGCGCGACAGCGCGATGATCCGCACCTCCACCCGGTAGCCGTCGCCCAGCGCGCGCCAGGTCTCCGGCGGATCGACGAGGTCGATCAGCACGTTGACGCGCTGCTCCTCGACGCCGAGCGCGGAGACCTTGGTGAACCCCGACGGTTCGACCCGACGCACGCGTCCGTGCAAGGGCGTCGCGCCGCCCCAGCGTTCGATGCGCACCGGCGTGCCCGGCGGCGTGCGCAGCGCATCGGTGGTCAGCAGTTCGGCGACGATCTCCATCCGTCCGAGATCGCCGATCTCCACCAGCGGCGCCCCCAGCGGCACGGTATCGGCGCTGGTCTGCACGACGCGCAGCACCTGGCCCGCAACCGGCGCCCGCACCGCGAACGCGCCGTCGTCGTCGTCGCGCACGGCGGACAACGCCGCCCGCGCCTGCTCCAGGTCGTGGCCGGCGACGTGGCGATCCTGCTCGGCGGCGGCGAGTTCCTGCTCGGCGGCGCGCAAGGCGAGGCGGTCGGCTTCCAGTCGCCCGGCAGCGATCAGCTTGTCGCGGGCGAGTCGCCCTTCGCGGGCGAGCGTGTCGCGCGCCTGCGCGACCGCGGTGCGGGTCTGCGCGATCCGCGCCTGCGCGCGCGCGACCGCCGCGTCGGCGGCCTCCACCCGTGCAGACAACTGCGCCTTGCTGCGCGCATCCAGCATCGGCGAGAGCGTCGGCGTGAGGATGGCGATGGTCGCGCCGTGGGCGATCGCGTCGCCTTCGCGCAGGGTGATCCGCGACAGGCGCCCGGCCAATGGCGCGGAGATCACGTAGCGGTCGCGCACGCGGGTACGGGCCTCCTCGTCCACGGTGCGCTCGAACGGCCCGCTGTCCACCACCGCCGTTTCCACCGCCAGCGGGCGCGGCATGAACGCCCATCCCAGCAGCGCCAGGGCGGTGGCAGCGACGATGCCGATCAGGATCCAGCGGCGGGTTCTGCGCATCGACGTCTCCTTCATTCCCGGGTCTTGAGCACCGCGACCATGTCCAGCGTGTCCACCCGCCGGCGCACCACCAGCGCACTTCCCAGACCGGCCCCCAGCACCGCCAGCGCGGCAAAGGCGTAGGTGCGCGGCTGGATCGCCACCGGGAAGTGGAACTGGTCACTGCGCATCAGTTCCACCACCAGATGGACCAGGCCGTTGCCGGCCAGCATGCCCAGCGGCAGGGCCAGCGCGATCACGATCGCCAGTTCCCCCAGCAACAGGGTCGACACCTCCGCGCGGCTGAAGCCCAGCACGCGCAGGCTGGCCAGCTCCCAGCCGCGCTCGGCCAGCGCGATCCGGGCGTTGTTGTAGACCACGCCGACCGCGATCACCGCCGCAAAGGTGGTCAGCAGCGTGCTCATGATCCGGATGTTCCGTGCGGTGATCTCCTGCATGTTGCGCCAGAGCGTGGCCTTGCTGAAGGCGCCGGCGATGCGCGGCGCCGCCGTGGCGGCCGCCAGGAAGCGGCCTTCGCCGCCGCGTTCGACGGCCACCGAGAACTGCGTGGCGAGGTCGTCTTCGCCCAGCAGCCGGTTGAGCGCGCGACGCTCCATGAACGCGTTCAGGCCCATCATGTCGCGCACAGTCGCCACCACCGGCACCTCGCGGACCACGGTGCCGCCTTCCAGCGTCTCCATCCGCACTGCGTCGCCCACCCGCAGGCCCAGCCGCTCGGCGAGGCGATCGGTCATCAGCAGGCCGTCTTCCGGCGGCAGCGCCTCGCGCTTGTCGATGTCGACGATGCGCCGCAGCGCGGGACGCGCCGCGTAACCCTGCAGCAGGATGCGTTCGCTGCGGTGGCCGTGGACCAGACGCACGGCCACGTCCCGCCCGGGCTCGACCGCGATCGCGCCGGGCAGGCGCGACAGGGCGCGCCCGGTGTCCTCGCGCACCGGATCGGTCATCCACACGATCACGTCGGCGCGCATTTCCAGATTGAAGCGGCTGTCGACCACCGCCTCGATCGCGTCGCGGAAGAAGTTGCCCATCACCACGATCGCCACCGCCGCCGCCACGCCCAGCACCGACAGCGCGCTGCGCAGCGGCCGGCGCTCGAGATTGCGCAGGATCATCCGCAGCATCGTCGGCAGGCGGGCCGCCCCCAGTCGCTCGGCCAGGGTCGGACGGTAACGGCCCGGCGCCGGCGGCCGCATCGCCTCGGCCGGCGCCAGGCGCATCGTCGCGTACAGCGGATTGAGCGTGCCGAGTACCGCGGTGACGAACACGATCGCCGCGCCGGTGAGCACCAGCGAAGGCGCGAGCCGGTGCGGCAGCGCCGGAAAATGGAAGAACTCGGCGTACAGCCCGACGAACAGCGTGCCCAGCCACTTGCCCGCCGGCACGCCCAGCAGCAGTCCCGTCGCCACGATCGCCAGCACCAGGCGCAGGTAATAGCCGCCGATGCTGCGGTTGGGGTAACCCAGCGCCTTCAGGGCCGCGATCTGCTCGCGCTGGGTCGCGACCAGCCGCGACACCACCACGTTGAGCAGGAACGCCGCCACCGCCAGGAAGATGGACGGCAGGACCGTGCCCAGCACCTGCTGCTCGCGGATCTCGTTGTCGAGCATCGCGTGCGAGGTCTGGTCCTCGCGACCGTGCGCCTCGCGGCCGCCCCAGGGCGCGATCGCGCGCTCCACCTCGGCGATCACCGCCGTCTCCGCGGCGCCCGGCGCACGCTTGATCGCGATCCGGTTGAACGCGCCGCGCATGTCGTACGCCGCCGCCAGCGCCTCGCCGTCGACCCAGAACACGCCGAAACCACGCAGGTCGGGCATGCCGCCGAGCCCGGCGAACACGTATTCGGGCGACAACGCGATACCGACGATGCGCAGCGTGCGATGGCGCCCGTTGACCAGCGCCGACACCTCCGCGCCCGGCGCCAGCCCGCGGGCCTGGGCGAAACCTTCGGACACCAGCGCTTCGATGGCCCCGTCCTGGCGGACGCCGGCGGTCGGCCAGCGGCCGGCGCGCAGCGACACCCGGTTCATGCGCGGCGGATGCGCAGGATCGAACCCGATCAGGTGGCCGAGGATGGGGTCGGCCGAACCCGGCACCGCGATGCGCACGGTGAATTCGATCGTGGTCTGCACGTCGGTCACGCCCGGCAGCGCGCGGAGCCGCGCGCCCAGCGCGTCCGGCGCGCGCACCACGCCGGCGAACACGTCCGCGAAGCGATCGGTGGCGTAATAGGTCTCGCGCGCCCGTGCCAGCGAATCGACCGCGCTCAGGGTGGTCACGAAACCGGCGATGCCGCTGGCCACCACCAGCGCGATGGTCAACGCCTGGCTCCACAGCAGCCTCAGGTCCCTCAGCAGCTTCCGGTCGAGGGCGCGCATGCCGTCACCACGCCAGCTCGTCGGAACCGATCCGGTGCGCGTTGCGCACGATCTCGCGGATCCTGCCGTCGGCGAGGTGGATCACCCGGTCGGCCATGCCGCCGATCGACGCGTTGTGGGTGATCACCACCACGGTGGTGCCCAGCTCGCGGTTGATGCGCTCGATCGTCTCCAGCACGCGCTTGCCGGTCTGGTAGTCCAGCGCACCGGTCGGCTCGTCGCAAAGCAGCACGTCGGGACGCTTGACGATGGCGCGCGCGATCGCTACCCGCTGCTGTTCGCCGCCGGACAGCTGCGCAGGGAAATGATCGCGGCGCGGCGCGAGGCCGACGCGCTCGACCGCCTCGTCCGCCGGCATCGGGTCGGTGGCGATGTCGGCGACCAGCTGCACGTTCTCGCGCACGGTCAGGCTCGGGATCAGGTTGTAGAACTGGAACACGAAGCCGACATGGTCGCGGCGGAAGCGGGTGAGCGCGGCCTCGTCGGCACCGTCGAGGCGGTGGTCGCAATACGACACCTCGCCGGCGGTGGGCGTGTCCAGTCCGCCGAGGATGTTCAGCAGGGTCGACTTGCCGCTGCCGGAGGGTCCCAGCAGCACGATGAATTCGCCGCGCGCGATGTCGAGGTCCACGTCGCGCAACGCCGGCACTTCCACCTCGCCCATGCGATAGACCTTGCCGAGCCCGCGGGCGCGGAACACGGGCGCCCCCCCGGTCGTCCGCGACGGATCCGGACAAGGCTGTCGTCGCGTCGGCGGGCGCGGCCATGCCGGATGATAGGCGCCTGTTGCTGGGATATGGCTTGACGGTCGTCAAGATCGCGGCGTGCCGGCGCGGCAACCTGCCGTTCCCGGCGAAGACCAGCGCTCGGTGGAGCGGCCTTGAGGCCGCTGCTTTTGCCTTCAGTGGCATTGGGAACAGTGGCTTGGTCCTCAACAGCCGACAGGCTGGTCAGGCCGCTCTACCGATCATGCGGCATCCGTTTTGCAATGCGCCGTTCAATTGATGCGGACACTCTCGAACCGTGCCTCCAACGCCGCGATCTGGTCGCGATCCAGCCGCACGCCATCCAGCCACACGCGCTTCAGCGCCGGCATCGCCAGCAGCAGCGGCAGCAATGCAGTACCGTCCATCGGAGCGTCGTCGTAGCCGCCCAGCGAAATGTATTCGAGGGCAGGCAGTTCGCACAGCATCGCGCAGTCCGCTTCCGACACCGGCGTCGCCCACAGATCGAGGCCACGCAGTCGTGGCATGCGCGCCAAATGCGCCACACCCGTGCCGGTGAGGCGCGTCTTGCCGAGTTCGAGCCGCTCCAGCGTGGTCGACCGGGACACCGCCAAGGCCATGGCATCGTCGAAATCGGTGCCTTCGAGATCGAGATTCCGCAGACGCGGCATCGCGAGCAGCGCCTCCAGCGCACGCAGCGTCAGTCCGGCACCCTGCGCGCCCAAGGTCTCGATCGACGGAGACGCAGCGATCCCGCGCAGGTCACGAGCATGCAACCAGCCGTTGATCCGCAGGCTGCGCAGCGCGGCCACGTCGGCGAAACCCGACACGGCCCCGGGACCGCACAGTTGCATCACGTCGAGCGTTTCCAGCCCGGGAATGCACACGAGTTGTCGGACCGCGGACCGCGTCGTTTCGCACCGAAGCCAGAGCCATCGCGTCGGCGGCAGCGCGTGCAGGCGTTTCGCGCGCCTGGCGTCGAGCAGACGACCATGGCCGAGCGTGAGGCATTCGATCGGACCGCCTGAGGCAAGCGTGCGGATCGCATCCGGCCGCAGTTGTGGGTCGAGCGTGACTTCGGCCCGCGAATGCGGTGTCGGTTGCGCGATGGGCGTCATCCGTGGGCTTTCACGCGCACCATCGTCCGCTGCGAAGCTGCGTCATGGCGAGAACGGCGCGTCCAGATCGACCTTGCAGTACGGGCAGAACGCCATGGGCTTCGCCCACAGCCAGTGTCCGGAGAGCGCATCGATTCCAAGATGGCCGATGTTGCCGTTGCAACGCGGGCAGCGGATCCGGGCGAACGAGACATACGACGCGATCACACCGATCGCCAGCAATGCCCAGCCCGCGTACGTCCACACCGGACGCGCCGCGGCTTCGGCCAACAGGATCAGGATCACGCCACCGCACAGCCCCAGATAGCCGGTGATCCAGAACAAATACTTCCGGCGCCGGAGACGCCGACGGATCGTGACCATTCCCGTCATGCGGCCTTACCCCTTCTTCACCCACTTCAGCAGCGGCGCCCAGTCGTCCTGGTGGTCGCGGACGTTCTGCGAGTGGTAGTCGAACAGGCTGCGGCCGAGGCCGACCAGCACGACGTAGGCCTGGCTGTCGCGCAGCTGCGCCACGACCGGGTAGGGCCACTGTTCGAGCAGCGCCACCGCCTGTTGCGAGGCGTTGGTCCACGGGCGCAGGCGGTTGCCGACGAGGCCCACGCGGATCTGGCCGCGGCGCACGCGCGGGTGCTTGGCGATGCCGTTGAGGAAGCCGACGGTGGCGTCGATGTCGAGCGTGGACGGCAGCACCGGCACGACGAGGCCATCGGCGGTTTCCAGGACGTCCTCCAGACTGTCGGCGGTGGCGCCGGCGGGGGCGTCGACGATGATGCGCTGGGCGTCGTCGGGCACGTGCTTCGCCCAGTTGCGGCGGGTGCCGTCGACCGGCAGCACCGCGCTCTCCAGCTCGGCGCGGCGCTCGGCCCAGCGGGTCGAGGAATGCTGCGGGTCGGCATCCACCAGCACCGTGCGCTGGCCGGCCAGCGCGGCGTGCGCGGCCAGGTGGGTGGCGATGGTGGTCTTGCCCACCCCGCCCTTCGAACTGGCGACCAGAACCGTTTTCATCGGCACCTCCGCAGTGAAGTGCCCGCAGCTTAGCACCGGAATCCGCCCTCCCGGGCAAGCCCGGACGACGCGGCCCTTGACGGATCAGGCACTTGGACGCGTGCCGCCCGCGGACGCCGCCGCTTTGCTATCGTTTCGCGGCTTCCGGGAGGCCTTTCCCTCCATCGTCCAGGACTCCATGAGCGGCTTGCAGGACCTCGTGGCGCTGATTCGCGCCGACACCCCCCTCATCGTCATCGAGACCCCCGACGAACCGCGGGTGGTGGAACTGTTCCGGCAGTCGCTGATGCACGTCTGGCGCGCGCTGTTCCGCTGGTCGATCACCGAAGGCCTGCGCCGCATCGACATGGACCGCGAGGACGAGGCGCAGAGCGCACCCGACGCCGGCGCCACGTTGCAGGCGATCTATCGCGCCGAGCAGCGCGGCGTCTACCTGCTGCTCGATTTCGCCCCCTACCTGCGCTACGCCGGCACCCTGCGCCAGGTCCGCGACATCCTGCAGCGGCGCAACTGCCTGCCGCACGTGGTGGTGCTGGTCGGCCAGAAGATCGAGCTGCCCGAGGACCTCGAGGCCTACGCGGTGCGCTACCGCCCGCACCTGCCGACCAGCGACGCGCTGCTGCGGATGGTGAAGGAGGAGGCCGTCGCCTACGCCCGCGAGCACGGCGGCAAGCGGGTGGAGGTCGACGCCGAGGCGGTGAAGCAGATCGTGCGCAACCTGCGCGGGCTGTCCGAGACCGACGCGCGCCGCATCGCCCGCCACCTGATCTTCCGCGACGGCGTGCTCAACGCCGACGACCTGCCGGAACTGGCGAAGCTGAAGTTCGAGCTGGTCAACCGCAGCGGCCACCTGCATTACGCCTTCGACCCGGTGAAGCTGGACCAGGTGATCGGCGCGCGGCGCCTCAAGCGCTGGATCGAACTGCGTCGCGCCGCGTTCGTCGACGGCAACGTGCCGCCCGGGCTGGACCCGCCGCGCGGCGTGCTGCTGCTGGGCGTGCAGGGCTGCGGCAAGTCGATGCTGGCCAAGGCCATCGCCGCCGGTTTCAGCGTGCCGCTGCTGCGGCTGGATTTCGGCGCGCTGTACAACAAGTACCACGGCGAGACCGAGAAGAACCTGCGCGACGCGCTGGCCTCGGCCGAACAGCTGGCACCGTGCGTGCTGTGGATCGACGAGATCGAGAAGGGCCTCGCCAGTTCCGGCGGCGAGGACGGCGGCGTCTCGCGCCGCGTGCTGGGCACGTTCCTGACCTGGATGTCGGAACGCCGGCAGCAGGTGTTCCTCGTCGCCACCGCCAACCAGGTGCAGGACCTGCCGGCCGAACTGCTGCGCAAGGGCCGCTTCGACGAGATCTTCTTCGTCGACCTGCCCACGCCCGAAGCCCGCGCCGAACTGTTCGCCGTGCACCTGCACCGCCGCGGCGCCAATCCCGACAAGTTCGACCTGGCCGCACTGGCCGGCGCATCCGATGGCTTCTCCGGCGCCGAGATCGAGCAGGCCGTGGTCGCCGCGCTGTACACCGCGCATGCCGCCAACCACCCGCTCAACGACTTCCACCTGCGCGCCGAACTGAAGAACACCCGTCCGCTGTCGGTGCTGATGGCCGAACAGGTCACCGCCCTGCGCGAATGGGCGGCGGCGCGGACGGTGTCGGCGGATTGAGGCGGATGGCATGAACGACGAAACACTCGTACCGCTATTCATGCCCGCGCTGTGCACGTTGCTGATCCACGCCGAGGATCGGAAAGGCAGACCGCTCGACGAGGCGGAAGCACTCGCGATCCGCGATCAGGCGGCGGTGATCATGGTGTCGCCGGACGCCATCGCCGCCATGGCGGAGAAGCGCGGGTACGCCGACCTCGACCCGGAAAACTGCTGGTACGACTGGCAGATGCTGAGGCGCGAACTGGGCCGGAAACCTGACCTCGATCCCGGCGCCCGCTTCACGTTCGTCGGCGATGACGACAGCGCGTTCCGGGAGACGATCGAACAGGCGCAACGGACGCTGGATACCTTCCGGACGCTGCTGTCGCAACCCGGCACGGCCCACGCCACGCCGCTGGTGAAGACGCTGGTGCAGGACCCGGGTTACCGGGCCTACCTGTGGCTGATCGTGATCGCACACGACGACGACGGTTTCATCGGCGAAATCTTCGAGTTGCCCGGCGATTTCACCGAATACGCGCTTCAGGACCGGGTGAGAGTGGCGAATGCCGACGTGATGGACTGGATGATCAACGACAACGGCACGCTGCATGGCGGTTTCTCGCTGCGACTCGCCCGTTCACGTCTCCCGCATGCCGAGCAACCCGGTTTCGATCGCCATATCGGCGTGCAGACCTACGCCTGACCCTGGTCCGGAGCGACTCGTCTCTCCGCTGCAGCACGACTTCGCCCACCGAGTTGGAACAAGGGCCCGCAATCAGCGCCGGCCGACATCGGATTCGATCGCCCCCCGTCATCCTCGCGCAAGCAAGGACCCGGACATCAGCGGCGGTCCGGCATGGGTCCTCGCTTGCGCGAGGATGACGGCAAGAACGCAACGCGGAACGGTGGATCCCCGGGGAAAGTGACGGCCCGGGCGAGACGCCTCAGGGCACCGCGGTTTCCCAGTCGGCCGGCGGCACGGGGTCGGCGCCGACGGCGCGCAGGGCGCGGTCGATCAGCGTGATCTCGTCGGCCGCGGGATCGGCGCGCAGCGCGTCGCGGTACGCGGCGTCGTAGCGGGCGTCGCCGTGGGCGCCGAGCTGGCGCTGGCGCCAGAACAGCGGCCGCCAGCCCGCATGGGCGGCAGCGCGACCGGCGTCATCGACGGCGTTCAGGCGCAGCAGCAGGTTGCCGATCATGCGGCCGATCAGCACGTCGGAAGCGTCCTGCATCGTGGCGCCAAGCGCACGGCATGGTGTGCGGCGATCCACGGTGTCGTGCGGCGTGCAGGCTTCGAGCAGGCCGCGGTACGACGGCAATTCGACCGCGGTGCCCAGTTCCTGGCCGTAGGCCTCCAGCGGCTTGTCGCGCAGCGCGGGGATGGCGTCGCGCCACTCGGGTGTCGGCGGATGCCGGCGCACGGCGTCCATCGCCAGCGCCTGCACGGCGTTCCAGTACACGCGGTTGTGCGGGCGCGCCGGCAGCGCGGCGAACACCACGTCCAGCCCCTCGCCCTCGCGCAGCGCCAGCAGCAGCGGCGCGAGGTTGTCGCGATCGGCCTTCGCCCATGCGACCTGGGCGTTGCGGTCCGCCGGCCGGGGCATCGCCATCTGGCCCCACGCGGACGCCAGCAGCGACCACGCCACGCCGTCGCGGCCGGCCTTCGCATACGCCTTGCGGTACCAGCGTTCGAGCACCGGGTCGGGTGGCACGGCCTTGCCGTCGGCGATCCCCGCCAGGACTTCGGGCGTGAGCAGCGCACCGCGGCGGACGAACAGCGCGAAGGCGAGATCGCGGACGCCGCCGTCTTCGGCCAGACGGTCGGCCAGCCACAGCGCGTAGGCGCGCTGTGCCGCATCGGCGCGGCGCTCGGCGTCGCGACACGTCTGGCGCAGCATCAGCGGTACATCGGAACAGGGTTCGGCCGGACGGGGGATGGGCGGCGCGGCCGGGTCCCCGGCGCGCGCCTGGGGCACACCCGCGCCCGCAAGCCATGCGCCTGCCAGCAGGCAGGCGAACACACCGCATTTCCGACTCCACCGCATGCCGTGCCCTCGCGCCGAGATCCGGCGCGCAGCCTACCGCACCGGCATGGCGGATTCGCGTCTCAGGCGGGGACCGCAAGCGACTCGGGCAAGCGGAACAGGCCTTCGTCCAGCAGGTCGATGCCGCAGCGCAGGTCGTACAGCCAGTCGAGGAACGCCGGGATGCTGCGACCGTCCAGCGGCAGGCCGTGCTGCGGCACGATCATCGCCGGATCCAGCGCGCGCACCATGTCGACCCACATCCGCGCGACGCGGCGCGAGCCCATGTAGCGGCGGTGGATCGCTTCCATCAGGTGCACGTGGTCGTCGAAATCCGGCACCGGGGCGTAGGTTGCGCCGGAACGGACCAGCGAACTGCCGACGTCGCCGGAGAAGAGGATCCGGCTGATCGGGTCGTAGAAGCTGAAGTTGCCGACCGAATGCAGGAAATGCGCGGGCAACGCGTGCAGTGCCGTGCAGCCCAGCGGGATCTCGCCGCCTTCGTCGGGCAGCAGCGCGAAGCGGTCCCCGCCCAGCTTGCCGGCCTGCAGGTGCGAGATGCTGTGCGGCACGAACCGGCCCCACAGGCGCGAGCAGGCGATCTGCGCCGGCGTGTTCGCCAACCACAGGTCGGCGGCGCCGATGATGTCGGGGTCCTGGTGCGAGGCGAGGATCCAGCGGACCTGCGATGCCTGCACGTGGCTGCTGACCCCCAGCCACAGCGGCGTGTAGAGCAGGTCGCCACCCGGGTCGATGAGCGCGGCCTCGCCATGGTCGATCACGAGGAACTGGTTGGCCTGGACGCCTTCTCCACCGGCGACGAGGTCGCTGAAGGCGATGCAGCGGTGGGTATCGTTCTGGAACAGGGTGGTCGACATGCGTGCCTCGCGGGATATCGGGGCTCCTGCCCCGGCGTGACGATAGCCGGACGCGGTTTGCGGGCCTTGATCGGGATCAACAATCCCGGACCGCGCCCGCTCCAGGCCCGTGCGGGCGGCGCCGGTACCCGCCTGCCTCGCCGACGACGGCGATTGCCGGCACCATGGCGGCCTGCCGCCACGCACCGCCCGGAGCTCCCGATGACGCAGCCCACGCCTGACGTACCGACCCGGTCCTTCGGCCAACGCTTCAGTCTGCTGGCCGACAAGGCGGGCGACGAGGTGATCGAACGCCGCATCCGCGACGGCGTGGACCTGCACGGCGCCACGCCGTGGATCCTGATGGCGGCGATCTTCATCGCGTCGATCGGCCTGAACGTGAATTCCACCGCGGTGATCATCGGCGCGATGCTGATCTCGCCGCTGATGGGGCCGATCATGGGCGTGGGCCTGGGCGCGGCGGTGTACGACTTCGCGCTGATCCGCAAATCGCTGTGGAACCTCGCGATCGCCTCGGCGATCAGCCTCGCCGTGTCCACGCTGTACTTCGCGATCACGCCGCTGGCCGAAGCCCAGTCCGAACTGCTGGCGCGCACCTCGCCGACGCTGTGGGACGTGCTGATCGCGCTGTTCGGCGGATTCGCCGGCGTCATCGGCATCACCCGCGAGGAAAAATCCAACGTCATCCCCGGCGTCGCCATCGCCACCGCGCTGATGCCGCCGCTGTGCACCGCCGGCTACGGCATCGCCACCGGGCAATGGGCGTACTTCGGTGGCGCGCTGTACCTGTACTCGATCAATTGCGTATTCATCGCGCTGTCGACGCTGCTCGGTCTGCGCCTGGTGCGGGTGCCACCGCATGCGTTCGTCGACAAGCGCACCGAACACCGCATCCGCGCGTCGGTGCTGCTGCTGGCGCTGGCGACCTCGCTGCCCAGCGCGTGGCTGGCCTATCGGCTGGTGCAGCAGGAAGTGTTCAAGTCGCGCGCGCTGGCGTTCGTGCGCGAGGAATTCCGCTTCGACAGCGCGCATGTCGCCGACACCCGGGTGGATCCGAAGACCGGCATTGTCGAGGTGTCGCTGATCGGCCTGCCGCTGGATGCGCCGGTGCTGAAGGCGATCGAACAGAGGTTGCCGGCGAGCGGCCTGGATCGTGCGCGGCTGGTGGTGCACCAGGCGGGCCGCAACGAACGCGTCGACGTGGGCGCGCTCAAGTCCAGCCTGCTCAGCGACCTCTACAAGGACAGCCAGGACGCGCTGCAGAAGAAGGATGCCGAACTCGCCGCGCTGCGTGAGACGATCGCCGCCCGCGACGCACTGCTCGACCAGTCCGCCGACATCGCCGCGGAGCTCCGGGCGCAATTGCCCGATGCCGTGACGGTGACGCTGAGCCAGGGCTACCGGCTCGGCGAAGGCAACGGCAAAACGCCCGTGGTGCAGCTGACCGTGCGCACGACCCACGCCGTGGACGATGCCGAGCGCGACCGCATCGTCGGTTGGTTCCGGGCCCGGACGAAATCCGCGACCGCCGAAGTCGCATTCGAAACCCCGGCGCCCTGACCGGCCGGGCACCGACGGGCGTCAGCTCGCCAGCCACCAGCCGGTGATCGCGTGCCGCGGCACCGCGGCCCACGGCGTCACGAACGTGACCTGGTGCCGCTGCGGCACCCGGAACAGGCTCAGCGAATTCCAGCGCGGCAGGAACGTCTCCTGCACGTGTCCGTCGCGTTCGAGGAACTGCAGCTGCCCGCCCCAGTCGGGCCGCCAGCCGGGGCTGAGGTTGATGACGAACGCGTAGCGGCGCTGCTCGGAGGCCTCTTCGTCGTCGTGCGGCATCAGGTACTGGCCCGGGCGGTAGCGCGTGGCCTGCGCGACGACGTGGCGGATCGCGGGATCGCCGCCGAGATGGCGGGCGAAGTCGAGGAAGTCGGGCGTGTTGAGGAAGCGCAGCACGCCGTGCACCAGCAACTCCGGGTCCCAGCCCTCGCGCGCGGCCTTCAGCAGCATGTAGCTGTCGTAGGCGAACTGGTAGCTGTTCGCCGCGGCGGCGTAACCGGCCTCGATCAGCCGATCGTAGTCCGCGCCCTGCGGATACGCGCCGCGCGGCGTGGTGCGCGAGGTACCACCGCTGCGTTCGGCCAGTTGCCACGGCACGCGCTCGGACAACTCGCGCGCCAATGCCTCGGCGGCGGCGGGCTGGAGGAAATCGGGAATCTGCACGCGGCCGTGCATCGCGAGTGCGCGACGCCAGCGGTCGATGTCGAGGTCGTTGCTGATCATGTGCTCATCCTACGCCTGCCCACAGCGGCAGCGTCAGCAGCGACAGCAGCAGGCCGTAGCCGACCATCGCCGCCGCCAGCCGCGGCGCGAGACCGTGCGAGATCGCCAGCGCACCGGCGGTGACCATCGACGGCATCGCCGATTCCAGCACCGTCGTCCGCGCCATTTCGCCGTGCAGGCCCAGCAGCCGCACCAGTGGCAGCGCCAGCGCCGGCAGCAGCGCGAGTTTCAGCAGCAGACCGGCGGCGAGCGGCTTCAGCTCGTCGCGCGGCAGCGCCAGCTTCACCGACAGGCCGATGGTCAGCATCGCCAGCGGCAGCAGCGCGTCGGACAACCGCTGCAACCCGCCCGCGACCCACGCCGGCGGCTCGGCCGGCATGATCGTGAAGCCGAGCACCAGCGCCCAGATCGGCGGGAAGCGCACCACCCGCGCCAGCATCTCGCGGAGGCTCGGCTTGCGATCGCCGCCGTAACGCGCGAGCACCCACAGCCCGAACGTCGACAGGATCAGGAACGCGCCGAACTGGTCGTAGATCACCGCGTACGGCAGCGCGTGTTCCCCGATCAGCGCCCGCGTCAGCGGATAGCCGAGGAAGCTGGTGTTGCCCAGCGCCACCGTCAGCAACAGCACCGCGCGCTCGTCATCCCGGAACCGCAACAGGCGCGCCAGCAGCGTCACCAGCACAATCGTCGCCAGCAGCAGCACCCACGGCACCACCGCGATCCCGATCAGCGCCGGCTCCAAGTGCAGCCGCGGCGCATAGCGCAGCACCGCCGCCGGCAGGCACACGTACAGCACGACGAGATTCAACGTCTGCGCCGCGTTGTCCGGCAGCACCCGCAGGCGCTGGAAGGCATAGCCCAGCACGAGCATGGCGAGGATGAGGGCGAAAGCGTCGAAGGCCATGCGCGCTATTGCCCTGAAGCCGGAGCCGCCCCGGGCGACCAGTCCGCCGGTGGTTCCAGCGACACGCCGGCATCACGCAGGCAGGCGCGCATGGCGTCGCCTTCACCCAAGCCTGACGTCGCGCGCATCCTGGCCGGCGTGCAATCGCCTGTCGCGTGTTCGCCGAGTTCCCTCAGACGTGCCGATTGCCATGCCCAATTGCGTCGCCAGGCCTCGCCTTCGGCGCGCAAGGCAGCGTCATCGTCGTGGCGCAACAGCGCTGCGCCGAACAGTTCGCCCACCACCGTGTCCGAATGCGCCAGCAGCATCCGCCCGAGTAGCCGACACTCGCTGTTGCGCGTCGGTGTCGCATGGCGCGCGTCGCCCTTGCAGGCGGTGATCAACGGTGAAAACGAAGGCGCCGCCATCGCGCCCCACAACAACGTATAGCTCGCGGACAAGGACGGGAGACCCAGCCCTGCCTCACGCAACAAGGCGCGTTGCGCCTGGTCCGGAGGGACTATCACCAGTGCGTCGTCGATCGTGGACAGCAGATCCGGCAGGTGGAGCGAGAAGCGATCGAACGTCCCGGCGCTTGCGAGCAGGTCTTCGACGGGTTCGCCCGAAAGCATCGCCGGCGCGAGATTGGCTGGTTCACTGGCGCGCCAGCGCTCCCGCGCCTGGCGGGCGATCCCGTCGACGGACCGCAGGTCGTTCTGCAGCAGCACCGCGACGATCGGATCGTCAGCACCCGCGTCGAAGGCCTGCGCCCGCCATCGGTCGATGTTCCGATCCGCATGGTCATCCGCCGTGACCGACCACAGGTTCGCCGCGATGGCGAGCTTGCGCGGATCACCGCTCGCCGCCAGTCGCTTGGCCAGGGGGCGCAGATAGCCTTTGCCGAACGCATGCCAGGCCGCCGCGAGGACGGCGGCATGTGCATCGCCTTCACGGCGGCATACGTCGTACAGGATGGTTGGCACGTCTTCGCATGCCGCTTCCCACGCAGCGTCACCGCCCGGGGAAACCGTGGGCGGCGCAGGCGCCGCGGCGGACGCAACACCCGATGCAAGACCTGCCGCCAGCGTCGCGGCGACGAATCGCAGGATCATCATCGACTCAATACCCCGCCGCCATGCCGTCCTTGCGCGATTCGCTGGCGCCGACGTAGCCGCCGCCGTTCGGGTTCACCATGATCGCCTGGTAGCCGCCGTAGGGGCCGTCGGCGAAACGCACGCTGTGTCCCTTGCGCATCAGCGCGCGGACGGTTTCGATCGGGAAACCGCTTTCGAGATCGACTTCACCGCCGTCGCTCATCGCGGTGTTCTGGCCGGTGGGTTCGGTGCTGCCGTCGTGCTGGATGCGCGGCGCGTCGCCGGCTTCCTGCAGGTTCATGCCGAAGTCGATCAGGTTCATCAGGATCTGCGCGTGGCCCTGCGGCTGCATCGCGCCGCCCATCACGCCGAAGCTCAGCCACGGCTTGCCGTCCTTCGTGACGAAGGCGGGAATGATGGTGTGGAACGGCCGCTTGCCCGGCGCATAGGTGTTGGGATGGCCGGGCTTCAACACGAACATCTCGCCGCGGTCCTGGAAGACGAAGCCCAGCCCCGGCGGCGCCATGCCGCTGCCCATGCCGCGGTAGTTCGACTGGATCAGCGAGACCATCATGCCGCTGGCGTCGGCGGTGGTGAGGTAGATCGTGTCGCCTTCATTGACCTCGGGAATGATGCCCGGCTCCACGCTGCGCGCGGCCTTGTCCATCGACATGCGCTTGCCGCGCTCTGCGGCGTAGCCCTTCGAGATCAGGCGCGCCACCGGCGTGTCGTAGAACTTCGGATCGGCATACGACGCCGCGCGATCGGCGAACGCGAGCTTCTTCGCCTCGACGAACAGATGCACGTGTTCGGGGCTGCCGAAGCCGTACGACTTGAGGTCGTAGGGTTCCAGCAGGTTGAGGATCTGCAGCGCGGCGATGCCCTGCCCGTTCGGCGGCAGTTCCCACACGTCGTAGCCGCGATAGTTGGTGCTCACCGGCTCGACCCACTCGCCGTGGTGTTCGGCCAGGTCGTCGTAGCGCAGGAAGCCGCCGTTGGCCTTGAAGTAGGCATCGATGGTGCGCGCGATGTCGCCCTTGTAGAACGCGTCGCGGCCGCCGCGCGCGATCGTCTCCAGCGTGTTCGCGAGATTGGGATTGCGCCACGTCTCGCCGGTGCGCGGCCCACGCTTGCCATCGATCGTGAATTGCTCGGCGAACCCCGGCCATTTCGACAGGCCCGGCACGCTGCGGCCCCAGTAATACGCGATCGTCTCCGCGACCGGATGGCCTTCACGTGCATAGCGGATGGTCGGCGCGAGGTTGTCGGCCATGCTGCGCTTGCCGAAGCGGTCGTGCAGCGCGAACCAGCCGTCGACGCAGCCGGGCACGCTCACCGGCAACGGCCCCTGCGCCGGGATGTCGGTCAGTCCGCGGCGCTGGAACTCGGCCAGCGTGAGCGCCTTCGGCGAACGGCCCGAGCCGTTGTAGCCGTAGAGCCGCTTCGTCTTCGGGTCCCACACGATCGCGAACAGGTCGCCGCCGATGCCGCTGCCGGTGGGCTCCATCAGCCCCAGCGCCGCATCGGCCGCGATCGCCGCGTCCACCGCACTGCCGCCGGCGCGCATCGTCTCCAGTGCGATTTGAGTGGCCAGCGGATGCGACGTCGCCGCCATCGCATGCGGCGCGTACACCTCGCTGCGCGTGGCGAACGGCTTGCCGGTGACACGATCGGCGGCGGGGGCGGGCACGGCGAACGCGGCGAGCACGACGGCAAGCGCAGTCGGCGCGAGCGCGACAAGCGATGGGCGGGACATGACGCGGGACATGGGACACCTCGGCCGGACCGGAACCGGCGACAGGGTAGCGCGTCAGCCCCCGCCCCCGAACCCCGCGATCAGCGCGTCGTTGTCGATCGCCGGCGAATAGAGCCAGCCCTGCACGGCGAAGATGTTGCAGTCGCGGAGGCAGTCGGCCTGGGCGCTGGTTTCGACGCCTTCGCCGACGACGTCGATGCCGAGGGTGTGGGCGAGTTGCGCGACGGCCTGCACGATCGCGAGGTCGGCGCGGTCGCCGGGCAGGCCGGCGGTGAAGCCGCGGTCGATCTTCAGCGTGTCGATCGGCAGGTGCTTGAGGTAGCCGAGCGAGCAGTAGCCGCTGCCGAAGTCGTCGAGCGCCACGTGCACGCCCAGCGCGCGCAGGCGGGCGAGCGTGCGACCGGCGGTCCGCTGGTCGCGCAGCAGCAGGGTTTCGGTGAGCTCCAGGCACAGCCGGTGCGGCGGCAGGCCGGAGTCGGACAGCGCGATCTGGACGTCGGTGATGAGGCCGACCTGCTCGAACTGCCGCGCGGAGACGTTGACGCGCAGCATCGGCGCGACGCCGTCACGCGCGGGCCAGCGCATGGCGGCGTGGCAGGCTTCGAGCAGCACCCAGCGGCCGAGGCGCACGATCAGACCGGAGCTTTCGGCGACCTCGATGAACTCGCCCGCCGGCACCACGCGGCCGTCGGGCATGCGCCAGCGCAGCAGCGCCTCGGCGGCGCGCCAGCGGCCGTCGCGCAGGTCGATCTCGGGCATGTAGTGCAGGAGCAGATCGCCGGCGGCGAAGGCCTCGCGCAACGCCTGTTCGGTGCGCAGGCGTTCGAGCAGGCCGCGGTGGCGATCGGCATCGAACACTTCGCAGCGGTTGAAGCCGGTCTGGCGTGCGCGGAGGCTGGCGTTCTCGGCATTGCGCAGCAGCGTGTCGGCGGACGGCGCCACCAGGTCGCGCGAGAACGCGATGCCCGCCGACACCGTGGCCGGCTGCGGCACCACGGCGCCGTGGTCGAAGCCGGCCTGGACGAGGTCGATGCAGCGCTCGGCCAGCGCCAGCGCCTCGACTTCCGGCAGGTGCCGGTGCGGGATCACCGCGAAGGCGTCTTCGCGCACGCGGGCCAGCGTCGCCGCTTCGCCAACCGCCTCGCGCAGGCGTTCGGCGACCGTGGCGAGCATGTGCTGGCGCGCCTCGTCGTCGGGCAAGGCCTCCATCGGCAGTTCGACCTGCAGGTGCACCGCGACCAGGCCACCGTCGTTCTCGTGCATCGGCCGCAGCGCGCTGTGCGCGACTTCCAGCAGGTGGTCGCGGTTCGGCAGGTCGGTCTGCGGATCGTGGCGTTCGATGTAGCGCAGCCGGCTTTCGGCCTCGCGACGGCGGCTGATCTCGTAGGCCATGGCCACGTAGTCGCCGATGCTGCCGGCGAAGGCCTGGTCCTCGGGGGTCCACACGCGCGCGCAGCCGACCTGTTCGTGGCAGACCACGCCCAGCAGTTCGCCCTGGCTGCGCACCGGCGCGTCCAGCAGCGACTGCACGCGATGGCGGGTGAAATAGGCCTGCAGGCTGTCGTCTTCGGCCACGGCGTCGTCGACGCGGACATCGGCGATGTCGATCACCCGCACGTCTTCCAGTTGCTCGCCGTACTCGCGGTCGATCGCCAGGGCCTCGTCGAAACCGGCGGGGTTGTGGCGATCCTCGCTGCGCAGGTAGGCATGGACGCAACGCAGGCGACTGCCGCCACGCTCCACGCGCCAGACGTTGACGCGCTCGACTTCGAGGGTGTCGGCCGCGACCTGGCAGATCAGGGCGATCGCTGTCTGGAGGGTGCAATCCTCGCTCCAGACCCGGCGCGCCAGCGCGACCAGCGCATGGTTGTGGCGCAGCGCCCGTGCGCTGCGTTCGGCGTGCCTGGGATGTCCCGCGTTCGCCGTCACCGCCCCTCCGTTCTTCGAACATCAAGGTCGCGACCCGCGATGGGGTCGCAGCGCTGGCCCGGGTTGAGACGCAAAAACCGGTCCGTGGCGGTCAGGCGGCGCCCGGGCGCCGCCCGACGATCAGTTCACCGAGCAGGTCAGGGTCACCGTCACCGTCCCGTTGACGGGCAGCCCCGGGATCGGTGCACCCGCGCCCTGCAGGGCCGCGACGAGGGCCGCGCCGGTGATCGGCGGACACGTCGCGCCGCCGGTCGCCGTGCAGCTGGCGGTGGCGCAGGTGAGGTTGGTCGGCGCCGGATCGCTGAGCACCGCACCGTCGGCGGCATCCGGACCGAGGTTGGTCACGGCGATGCTGTAGCTGGTGGTGGTGCCGGAGGTCACGCTGTCGGCGGCCTGGTCGACCTCGCCGTTCAGGCCTGGCGTGTTGGTCTTGGTCAGGCGCAGATCCGCCTGGTTCTTGCGGGTGTTGGTGAAGGTGCAGGTCAGGTCGTCGCCGGTGGCGCCGGTCAGCGAGAAGCTGGTGCCGCTGCCGCTGGGCGTCTGCCCGCCCGACAGCGCGTTGGTGCAGCTCCAGGTGGTGATGTAGTTGCCGAGGTTGGCGCCGCCGGACGCGGTTTCGGTGAAGGTGTAGGTTGCGCCGACCGCACCCGGGTTGAGCGTGGCGGTGCCGGTGGCGGTGGTGCCCGCGCCGGTGGTGGTGACCGTGGCCGGACCGCCGGTGCCGGTGATGGTGAGGGTGAACTGGTCGCCGACCGCGAAACGGCCGCTGGGCAGGGCCTTCTGCAGGCGCAGGATCGGCAGCCGGTCGTTGGTGAAGGTGCAGGTGAAGCCGGTGCTGGCGGCGATCTCGGCGCCGGTGATCGTGTAGGTGGTGCCGCTCAGGCTGCCGACGGTGGCGTTGGACGCGTTGACGCAGGTCGCGCCGTTGAACGCCCAGCCGGCCGGCAGCGAGTTCTCGTTGATGGTGACGGCGGTGGTCGGCGAGGCCACGGCGAACACCTGCGTGCCGGTCATGCCGGTGTTGCCGTCGACCTGGGTCGCGGTGTTGGCGGCCGCGGTGGTGACGGTGCCGGTGGTCTGCCCGGTGTTGGTCAGGGCGAAGCCGAACGGGCCGCCGGCGGTGCCGGTGGTGATCTTGTTCAGCAGCACCTTGCGGGTGACCTGGAACTGGTAGTCCTCGACCTCGCCGCTCTGCACGGTGCTGACCGGCGTGTTGCAGTTGTCCAGCGGCGCGGAGGCAGCGCTGCTGGTGCAGACGCGGAAACGGGCGAAGGTCGGGCCGATGACGGCGCCGGCCGGCACCGCGATGTTGAGGTTGACCGTGCCCACGGCGACGGCCTGGTCGCTGACCATCTGCTCGCCGGCGTCGTTGAAGTCGCCGTCGGCGTTCCAGTCGAACCAGGCGTTGAGCACGCCGGCCGCGCTCTGGATGCTGACCGGCACGATCGTGATCTCGCCGATCGGCAGCAGCGGCGACAGGGTCACGCCGTCTTCGTCGTCGGTGTTGTTGACGTCGTCGCCGGTGGCGGTGGCGTTGTTGAGCAGGCCGCTGTCGGCGTCCGTCGTGGCGCCCATGCGGATGCCGGTGATGGTGTGCGTCGGGTTGCCGTAACTGATCGGCGCATCGCCGACGTCGGCATTGTCGGATTCCAGCAGGAACGAGGCGTTGGTGGCGCCGTAGATCAGGGTCGCCGCGGCGCCGCCCAGCTGCAGGGTGTAGAGACTGCCCGGCGTGGCGCCGCCGTTGCCGAAATAGGCACCGCCGGTCATGCCGTTGGGTTCGTTGTTGACGTTGCCGTTGGGCGTGTCGTAGGTGCCGTTGCCGTTGCTGGTCGTCAGCGAACCAGTCAGCGAGGAAAAGCCGCTCGGCGCACCGGTGAAGCCCTGCGTGCTGCTGCTCGCGCCCATCACGAGCTTGCCGTCGTCGGCCTCGTTCGGGGCCTGGCCGGCATCGTAGGCGGCCGGCGCGAGGCTGGCGTTGCCCGGCGTGCCGGTGGTCACCTGCGCGGTGGCGGTGGCATTGCGGACGAAGCCGTTCACCGTCTGCTCGACGTTCTGGTACACCGACGCCAGCATCAGCGCGTCGTCGCCGGGGTTGGTCGGCGAGACCACGTCGGGGAAGGTGATGGTGACCGTGCCCGAGGCCGCACCGCCGAGCAGGGTATTGATCTCGTTCTCGAACAGCACGATGTGGAAGCTGCTGAGGCTGAAGAACGCGGTACCCGCGGGCGAGCCGGTGGGCGAGGTGCTGATGGTGATGAAGCGGGTGTCGCCGCTGGGCGTGCCGCCGATCACCAGCGCGTTCTGCTTGTTGATCGTGCCGCCGGGGCCGACGAGGCGCGCGGTGATCTGGTTGTTGCTGGTGGTGGCCGGCGGCGTGCCGGTGCGTGGCTCGGGCCAGTTGTCGCCGAGGCCGGTGCCGGCGGTGTTGGCGCTGGTGCACAGGCCGCCGGTGCCGTCGGCGGCCGAGCAGTGGTCACGCTCGAACGTGGCCCAGATGAAGAGGGCGCGGTTCTTGCCGCTGGGGATGCTGAAGGTGGCGATCGAAGGCGTGCCGGTGGCACCGGCGCCGGTGGCGGTCGCGGTCTGCGTGGTGAGGTGCTGGACCGTGGCCGCGCGGGCGTCCGGCGCCTGCACGCCAAGGGCGAACAGACAGGCGAGCACTGCCGCGCGACACGCACGGGCCATGCCCGAGCTCATTCGGATCCTGATCATCGACCACCCCTGTCTTGCCTCGTTGCTTCCGTGATTGCCGCCCCCCGGCCGGCCGATCACACGAAGCATCCGCACCACCGTGCGAGGGCGGAAGCTTCATGCATGCATCGTGCGCGGCACGGGTCGCGCAATCACGTCCCGTGCAACATAAGCGCGGCAAGTGCCCCCCTCACGCTGTCACATCTGACAGGCTAGTGATTCCAGAGAGCTGAATATCGGTCATCCGTCTCGTTTTTGCGGTTGATCGTGCGCAATCGATGGCAGGTCGATCGGTTTTCGCTATTGCACGGTACAGGTCAATGCAAAAGTCACATTGCCGCCGGACGGCAGCACGGGGATGGCCGCGCCCGTGCCCTGCAGGGCCGCCACCAGCGCCGCACCGGTCTGCACGGGGCAACTGGCACCGCCGGTGGCCGTGCAGGTGGCCGTGGTGCAGGCCAGCCCGCCGGGCGACGGGTCGGTGATGATCGCGTCGTTCGCCGGCTTCGGGCCCGTGTTGCTCACGACGATGGTGTAGACCGAGGTCGATCCGGACGCGACCGTGTCGGCGGCCTGGTCGACCTCGCCGTTCACGCCCGGCGTGTTGGTCTTGGTGATGCGCAGGTCCGACTTGCAGGTCCGGCCGACGTCGGTGCCGGGGGTGTCGGTCCCGGCGCCGACCACGGACGCGGTGCTGCTGCCGCCGCTGGTCGCGCCATGGGTGGCGCCGCCCGGCTGGCCCTGGGCCGTGTTGGTCAGGCCGGGCGCACCGCCGTTGGCGGTGACCGTGGCCGCGCCGGTGGTGATCACCACGCCCGCCGCACCGCCGCCGCCGCCACCGTGGGCGGAGCCGCCCGGCACCCAGGCGTCACCGCCGCGGCCGCCGCTGACGTCGACATTCAGCGCGGCGCTCCAGGTCGTGGCGACCACCAGCACGCTGCCGCCCGCACCGCCGCCGCCAGCGGCGTCGTTCAGCGGGTTGTCGGCCGCGCGACCGCCGCGGGCACGGAGGGTGCCGCTGCCGGTCACGGTGACCGCGCGGGCCATGACGATGCCGCCGCCCGCCGCGCCGCTGGACTGCTCGGCCGTGCTGTTGCCGTTGTTGTCGCCACCGCCGCCGCCGCCGCCCATCACCAGCCGGGCGATGTTCGCCTGCGCGAACGCCGCGCCGCCGAAGCCCCATTTCTTGTCGGGCAGGTTGCTGTAGTCGGCCAGGATCCCGGCATAGCCCGCCGAGCGCCAGCCGGCGCCCCCCCGGCCGCCCGCGGCACCGTTGCCGCCGCCGCCACCGCCGCCGTTGTCGCTGCCGCCGTCCCAGTAGGCGCCGCCGCCGCCGGCGTTGCCCGGGGCGCCGCGGGCCCAGTCACCGGTGCTGGCGGTGCCGGTGGGATAACCGCCCCAGCCGGCGCCGAGGTCGGTGATCGTCGAGGCGATGCCGTCGTCCGGCGTGCGCTTCTCGCTGACGAAGCGCGGCGTGCCGGCAATGCCCTCGCCTTTCACCGCGTGGCGGGTGTCGTCGTCCCAGCGGAAGCGTTCGACCGCATCGTTGACGTCACGGGCACGACCGCCCGCGCCGCGGAAACCGGCGCCGTCGACATCGATGGTCTGGCCGTTGAAGTCCAGCGTGAAAGCGGCGTCGATCACCGCCACGCCGCCGCTGTTGCCGTCCCACGGCGACGCGGTGACGGTGCCGCCGAGGGTGACGTTGGCGTACTGCGGCACGCGGACGATCTGGAAGGTGCGGCGGCCGTTCGTGGTGGTCGCGGCGGCCTGCTCGTAACTGGCGGTCAGCGGCGAACCGGCGAGGTCCAGCGTGCTGCCGCTGGTGCCCGCACCGGCGCGCAGGAACTGGTAGCGACCGGCGGCGCAGCCCGGCGACGAACTGACGTAGCCCGAGGCGGGTTCCCCTGCGGCCCCGTCGCCGTAGGCAAGCGTGTCGGTGGTATCCAGCGTCGCGCACTGCATCTGGATGATCAGCACCAGATCGCCCGGGGCCAGCGTCGCCGCCGCGCCGCGCTGGGCACCCAGCGAGATGGTGGTGCTCGCCGGGCCGTAGTTGCCGGTGGCGGGCGTCCAGTAGGTGTTGATGATGCCCGCGACCCCGGTGACGTTGCCGGCGCTGCCGGGCGTGGCGCACACCTGCGCGCGTGCGCCCGGCATCGACAGCAGGCCGCAGGCGAGGGTGACGACGAACGGAAGGACGAGACGCCGGGGAGTGGCAGTCATGGATCAGGGCACTTGGCAGGTGAGAGTGAAGGTCGCGGTGCCACCGACGGGCAACGTCGGTACGGTCGCACCGGCGCCCTGCAGGGCGGTCACCAGCGCCGCACCGGTCTGGGCGGGGCAGCTGGCGCCGCCGGTGGCGGCGCAGGTCGCGGTGCTGCAGGTCAGGCTGGCCGTCGCCGGATCGGTGACCACGGTGCCGTTGGCCGCACCCGGCCCGTTGTTGCGCAGGGTGATCGTGTAGGTCGTGCTGGTGCCGGAGGTCACGGTGTCCGTGGCCTGGTCGACATTGCCGTTGGCGCCCGGCGTGTTGGTCTTGGTCACGCTCAGGTCGGCACGGGCAGTGAAGTTGCACAGCGGCAGATCGGCGAGCGCGGGTGCGGACGCGATGTTGCCGCCGTTGCCTGCGGTCGCGCCGTTGGGGATGAACTCGGTCACGGCGGTCGACGAGGTCGTGCCGCCGACGCCGCCCGTCACGGTGCGCGTGCCGCCCGGCGAAGCGATGTAACCGCCGCCGCCGCCGCCGCCCGGACCTTCGGACTCGACGCTGGTGATCAGCTGGTTGCCGCCAGCGCCGCCGTTGGCCGACAGACTCAGGCCCCCTGCACTCGGGGCGACCAGCACCACGGAACCGCCGCCGCCGCCGCCGCCGGGCGCATCGTTGTGGCCCGGCACCGTGGCCGTGGCCGTGCCGCCGTTGGCCTGGAGCGCCCCGCTGCCGCTGACGGCGTTGGCGATGACGTACACCAGCCCGCCACCGGCCGCGCCGGCACTGGCCGCACCGTTGTTGCCGTCGCCGGCACCGCCGCCGCCGCCAAGGAACAGGCGGGTGTCGCCGATGGTGCTCGGGTTGTTGGCCAGCGGACGTCCGCCGAGCCCGCCGCGCTCGCGCCGGTTGTTGCCGCCCCACGACGCCGTGCCCGGCGCCGTCGTCATCGCATCCTGATTGGCCGCGGCGTAGGTGTAACCGCCACGACCACCGCCCGGGGAATTGGTCGTCGACGTCAACGTGCCGTCGAGATTCCACGCGGTCGCCCACGCCGCCGTGGCAAGGCTGGGCACGCCCTGGCCATTCCAGCCGGACGCACTGCCGCCGTTGGCGCCGCCACCGCCGCCGGCATTGTGCGAATTGCCGCCGCCACCGCCGTTGGCGGGCGCGCCGCGGTTGTAGCGTCCTCCCAGGCCGTCGTACACGGTCTGCGAGCCGGCGATGCTTTCGCCCTTCTCGCCGCCATCGGCCGTGGTCGCAGCCACGTAGGCGGTGACGTCGGTGCCGGCGGCGGTGGTGTCATTCTCGAGCGCACCGCCGCGGAAGCCCAGCGCGTTGGCGTGGATCGTCCCGTTGATGGTGGCCGTGCCGTCGACGATGACCGCGACCACGCCGCCGGTGCTGCCGTTCCACGCGGACGGCACGACCGACGCCCCGGCGTTCACGGTCAGGCTGCTGTATTGCGGGACGCGCACGACCTGCGCACCGCTGTTGTAGGAGAAGCGCAGCGGCGTGCCGCTGCAGACGGTGCCCAGCGTGATCACGTTGCCGGCCACGGCGGCGACACTGACGAACTCGTAGCGGCCGGCGTTGTTCAGCGCGGTCACCGCGCCGTAACCGCTGGTATTGGTGGTCGCGATGGTCGCGCCCTGCGCCTGGTACAGCATGAGCACGTCACCGGCGGTGATGCCGGCCGCACTCGCGACGGTGATCGTGCCGGCGCCCGATGCCGCGCCCGCGGAGAGCGTGGTCACGGTGTTGAGCACGGTGTTGGCCGCCGTCACCGTGCGCACCCCGTCCTTGCCGATCTGGCGCGCCTGCGCGGCAGGCGAGATCAGTCCGGCGGCGGCGACCAGCGCCGCGACCAGCGCCGTCAAACGAAGGGGCACGCGGGAGACCGCAACCGGGCGGGACGACGACACGAGGCCTTTCATTCCAGACAATCTCCGAACAAACCAGGGTTGCGCATGGAGCACGACGCGACATACGCGCGCCGACTATCGATCTGGCGTCGACGATCGAATCATTCGATGGCCGAAGCCGGGACGAGCGCGAACGCCGTGCCCGTCCCTGCAGACACGGCGTTCCGTCGCCGTCAGTCGTTCAAGTCAGTACCAGCCGACGAAGTTCACGAACCAGCCGCGCTGGTCGTAGTCGAAGTTCGTCAGGTCGTCGTTGAACTGGGTGAAGTTGTAGCCCACGCCCAAGCGCAGGTTCTTGCCCAGATCGCGGTCGATGCCGACCAGCGCGCCCTGGCGATCACCGCCGTGCTTCGCGCCGAGCCAGCGGTACTCCGCCATCGCGTGCCAGTCGTCGGCGAACGCGTAGCGCGCCTGCGCCGCGACGAATGTCGCGCCGGAGTCGGCCCACTCGCCCGCCAGGCGACCGTAACGCACCTCGCCTTCGCGACGCATCGCCTTGCCCGCGAACTCCCAGTGCACGTTCGGGGTGTACACGCCTTCCAGCGACAGCACCTGGCTGCGCTGGTCGTAGTTGGCGACGTTGGTGCCCGTCTGCGACAGCGCGGACACGTCGTACAGGTACGTGTACTTGCCCAGCAGCGCCCACTTGCCGGTATCGAACGGACGCCACGCGAACCCGAGGTTGCCCTCGATGAACTTCGCGCCCGCGCTCGCCTGCAGGTCGTCGGTGGTCTTCGAGTAGTTGAAGCGCGCCGCGATGCGGAAGCTCTCGTTGACCTTCTGCGTGAACGTGTTGGTGGTCACCCACTGCGTGCGCCGCTCGGCGCCGCTGTCCTCGCGCCATTCCAGCTTGCTGTTCCACTGCGTCGCACTGGAGGTGCGGCCGCCGCTGACGCTGACCGCGTTGCGGTCGACGTTGCCGGTGCCACGGTCGAGGTTCGCGGTCTGCAGGGTGAAGCCCAGCGTCCAGCCCACGCCCGGATAGAAATCCATGCCGAAGGTGTGGGCCAGGCCGCTTTCGTTCGGCGCCTTGAGGTACTGGCTCTCGTTGTAGACGTTGACCTGGTTCGACAGGCGCCAGCGCTGGCCCAGCGTCCAGCCGGACGTCTGCCGGTTGTTGAACAGCGGGTCGTAGGCGGTGCGGTCGGTGGACCAGGTGTAGGCGCCGTAGAACGTGTGCTCGGGGCTCAGGCGGTATTCGGCGTTGACCTGCGCCGAATCGCCGCGGTCGCCGGTGGTGACTTCCGCGCCGACGCTCGACAGGTCACCGAACAGGTACTTGCCGCCGATCGTGTAGGCGTCGTTGTCGGCGTAACGGCCGCTGTCGTCGTCGACGGTGAACTGCGCGGTGCCGTAGACGTCCAGGCTGCTGCCGAAGCGGTGCTTGTACTGCAACGCGGCGAGCGTGCCGGCGGCGTTGCCGGACAGGCGCTTCTCCTCGATGCGGCGCAGCTCGCCGGCCAGGCTGTTGTAGTCGTCGATCCGCCATTCGCCGGTGACCTGCGACTGGGTCAGCGTCTCGCTGCCGCGCTCGGCGCGGCTGTAGCGCGCGTGCACGTTGATGTTCTGCGCGAACTGGCCCAGCACCTCGGCACCTTCCTCGCGCACGCGCGAGCCGATGTCGAAGCGGCTGACCGAGAAGCCCGAATCCACGTCGCGCCACCAGGCGCCGGCGGACCAGTCGAGATCGGTCCAGCCCAGCTCCTTGAAGTTGGCGCGGGCCTCGACCGCACGCGCATCGCCTTCGCGCGACACGGTGGTCGGGTTGAGCTGGCTGAAGCTCAGGCCGCCGTTGTCGGAGAAGAAGATCGGCGCGCTCGCGGCCTGCGTGCTGCTCTGTTCGAGCTTCAGGTAGGTGCCGCGACCGGCCTGCAAGGTCAGGTCGGCGCCCTTGAGCGTGTAGTCGTCGCCGCCGCGGTTCTCGTCGATGTACGTGGCGCCCAGCGCGACGTGTTCGCCGAACCAGTGCTTGCCGCGCAGGCCGGCGGTGAACGAACCCGGATCGAAGCCGTCGGGGATGTACTCGTAGTCGACCAGCAGCACCTGCGAGAAGCCGTCCAGCGGCGTGTCGCGGGTGAGCGTGGGGATGTTCTCGCGGGTGATCTGCGCCAGCGGCCGGGTCAGGATCAGGCGGCCCTGGAACTCGTCGATCTCGTAGTCCGCGCCGCGGGCCAGGTCGATGCGCTTCTCGACGCGGCCGGTAGTGTGGTCGCGCACTTCCAGCACCACGCGGTCGGAACCGGGCAGCACGTCGGTGTGCTTGAGGTAGTAGAGACTGCCGCCGGTGCCGAGGAATTCGGTGTGGCCGGGCGCGCTCTGCGCCTCGGAACCGAACACCTTCAGCTGCGACGCCGGTTCGCCCAGTTCGGTCGCCTTGCGCGAACGCCAGCTCAGCGCGCCGCCGTACAACGAGCGCGAGTACTGGCCGTACTCGGTGCCGGTGATGCCGGTGTTGAAATTGCCCCACAGCGCCTGGCTCTTGTCCCAGTCGACGCGAACGTAGAGCTTGCCCTGGGTGTCGACGTCGCGGACCGTGGTCGAGTCGTCGCCGTAGACCGGGTAGTACTGGTCCGGATCGAGGCGGCGGAAGACGTCCTGCGCGTTGGCCTTGCCGAAGCCGTGGAACAGGTCGCGGATCTCGCGTTCCTGCGTGTCGGCCTGCGCGGTGACGAGGTATTTGCCCTTGATCTTGCCCTTCAGGTAGAACGCGAGGCGGCCTTCCAGCAGGAAGCCGTCGTCGTAGCGTTCGTCGCCGCTGAGCGGCTCCACCGAACCGGACACGCTGCTGCCGGACGCCGTGAAATCGGCGATCGCGACCGCGAACATGTACTTGCCGGTGACGTCGATGTCGAGGCGCTTGTTCAGCGTCTGCTGGTCGCCGCCGGCGAGTTCGATCTCGTAGGCATGGCGGCCCACCGGCACCAGGTATTCGGCCACCAGCTTGCGCTGCAGGTCGATCGGCTGGCTCTGGCCGTTGATGCGGACCGAATAACCTTCCGGGATGTCGCGGCCCTGGATGCGGATGCGCGAGCCGTAGATCGCGATGTTCTGCTGGCGCAGCGCGTTCTCGCCGAACACGCCTTCGACGAGGCTGCGCTGTTCGGCTTCCTCGGCGCTCATCGCGATGCCGTTGGCCTTCTCCACCGAGCGCTGCAGCACCTGGCTGCCGCGTTCGGCCTCGTCCGGCGTGACCAGCTGCATGCGCCGCGGCCAGGTCTCGTCGAAGCTGCCGTCGGCACCGTAGGCGCGGACGATGTAGGCCAGTTCGTCGCCGGCACGGGCTTCGAAGCCCGCCGGCAGCGTGCCGTCCCAGGTCACGTCGGTGACCGCACCGACCGGCAGCTCCACCTTCGCCAGCGGCGCGACGAGGTCGGCGTCGCTGGCGCGATAGATCAGCACCTCGGCGCGGCGCACGAAGTCGGCGTAGTTGCTGTAGGCGTAGAAGCGCACCGGCTTGGCGATGCGGTTGCCGTCGAAGGCCACCAGCGACGGCGCCGAGACGTTGAGCTGCGGCTGACCGAGGTTGGGGTCCTCGGTGGCCCAGATCACGCCGCCGCCGGGCAGGTCGGTCGACCATTTGCCGATGGCCAGCGCCTGGCCGGGCTGGAGGTCGCGGTTCCACGTCGAGGCGACGTGTTCGGCTTCCACCGTCACCCGGCGATCGGGCTGCAGCTTGCCGGAATCGGACTGTTCCGAAGTGTCCTTCGTCACCGGGCGCTGTTCGCCGCGGGTGCGGATGGTGAACACCATGCCTTCGTCGGACGTGCAGCCGTTGCCGTCGCAGCGCGTGGCGTCGGAAGCGCCGGCCGTGGCCGGCGCCTCCTGTGCGGAGGCGGTGCCGGCGAAGCCGCCGGCGAGGATGCCGATCAGGGTGTAGTCGAGCAGTTTCATCTTCATCTTGGCGACCCTCACTGCCCGTTCATTCCGGCGGGGGCAGCCGGATCCTCGTTGATATCGACACGCAGCGCGCCGCGGACCTTCGCCGGCAGCGCCTCCGCGATCGCGTCGTAGACGGCCTTCGCACGACGCATGCCAAGTGCCACGTTGTAGTCGTCCGCACCGCGCTTGTCGGCGTGGCCGACCACCGCGACGCGGTTGCTGCCGACCTCGACCAGGTAGTCCGCGATGCGGCGGATCAGCGGCCGGTATTCCGGCTTGATCTCGGCCCGGTCGGTCTCGAACAGGAAGGTGCCGATCAGCGGCCACGCCATCACGCCGACCACCGTCGAGGACGGATCGTGCGGGTTGGCGCGGACGCTGATGCGCAGGCCCGCCGCCGTCTCCGGGGTGAGCTTCGCCACCAGTGCGTCACGCACCGCGACCGCGCGCTCGAAGGCCAGCAGGTCGCTGTCGCCTTCGGCGCCGATCACGATCTCGCCGCCGCGGTGCTGTTGCGCCGCGTCGGCCATCTTGTCGATGGCCGCGCGGTACTGCGGGCGGATCTCGCTGCTGTCCGGGGCGAACATCACCGAGCCCAGCTCCATCTCGACCGACTGCGAACCGCCTTCCAGCACCGACACCGGCAGCTTCACGCCGAAGTCGAAGCGGGTCGGCACGCCCGGGGTCACGCGCTTCACCAGCGGGTTGTCGGTGGTGAACACCGTGCCCGGCGGCAGCGTGGCCGGATCGACCTTGAGGATCAGGTTGCGGCCGCGCTCCCAGCGTCCGCCGTCGACGCCCGCCAGGTGGTAGCGACCGTACTGGTCGGTCTCGACCAGCAGGCCTTCCACCGTGGCCAGACGCACGCCGGGGATGCCGCGCTCGTCGATGCCGGTGTTGGCGATCACGTAGTCGACCACGTAGCCGTCGGCCACCTGGCTGACATGGCGTTCCACCGTCGGCGCCGCCGCATTCAGGCCCTTGGCCGCATCGCCGCTCTTCTCGACGCGGGTGCTGCCGTCGGCCGCCATGCGCACCGTCACGCCCTGCGCCGAGGTCAGCACGAAGTCGTCGGTGAAGCGCAGGTCGCGCAGGGTCTGGCGGATGACGACGGTGTGCTTGGCCACCGGATCGCCTTCCGACTGACGCGCCACGAGGTCGCCCAGCGCGATGCCGTGGAGCATCGGCGAGCTGTGGTCGGCTTCCGCCGCCGGGCCGTTGCCGCGATCGACCGTGGTCGAGTTCGCCACGTAGGCCTCCGGCGCGAAGCCGCCCTGGACATGCACCTCGCCCAGGCCCGCCGCGTCCTGCCAGCCGTCGCCGTCGCGGTCGTTGAAGACCGTACCGACGATCAGCGAGTCGTCCAGCAGCGGATCGGCGACCAGCTGCACGTCCGCGGTCGCGGTGTTCGACACCACGTCGCCGTCGTCCTCGACCACCGCGCTGTTGGTGTGGATGCCGGCGCGCACGCCCGCGCCCACGCGCAGCAGGTAGGTGATGGTGGCGCGACCGCCGGCCGGGATGTCGATCTGGTCGACCCGGATCGGGTAGGTCCCGACCAGGCGACCGGCGCCATCGGCATCGGCGACGCGCAGCGAGCCGTCGACGTAGGTGAAGCCTGCCGGCGGCGTATCGATCAGCGTGCCGTCGGTCATCGGCGTCTGGCTGGTGTTCTCCATCGTCACCGTGTAGCGGACCAGGTCGCCGACGTGGACGTCGTGCGGGCTGGCGGTCTTGGTGACGCGGATCGTCGCCGGAGCGCCGTTCACCGCCACCACCGCCGTGCCCGTGGACGTCACCGTCTGCGCCGAACTGCTGGAACGACCCGTCGCCGTGGCGACGTTGTCCAGCGTGCCGCCCGCCGCGGCCTCGGCCGCCGTCACCGTGTGCGTGTAGGTCGCACAGGTGGCGGACGCGCCCGGAGCCAGCGTGGTCGGCGAGCAGCTCAGCGTCGTCGGCGCACCGCCTTCGAAGCTGTCGGTCACGACCAGGTTGTCCAGCGTCACGTTGCCGGTGTTGGTCACGCCCACCGCGTAGGTGATCACGTCGCCCGCGTCCGCCTGGCCGATCACGCCGGTGTCGGTGGTGATCGTCGCGGTCTTGGTCGCCGCGATCGCCGGGTTGCGCGCGATCGGGGTGCTGGTGCTGTCAGGCGGGGACACCGTGGTGCCGCCGCCCGGCAGCGAGCCGGTCGCGGTCGCGGTGTTGTTCACCGTGCCCGCGTCGACTTCCGCCTGCGTGATCGTGTGCGAGCCGGTGCAGGTCGTGGACGCGCCCGGGGCCAGCGTGGTGGTCGGGCAGACCGCCGGCGCGGACAGGTTCGCGTCGTTGATCGTCAGGCCCGTCACCGTCACATTGCCGGTGTTGGTCACCACGAAGCTGTACGGGATCGACGCACCGGCCGTGTTGGCGCTCGGGGTGCCGGCGATCTTGTCGATCGTCAGGCCCGGCTGCGCCGCCACGACCACCGTCGCCGTCGCCGTGTCGCAGTTGGTCGGATTCAGCACTTCGCAGATCGTGTACGGATACGTGTAGGTGCCCGCTTCCGTGCCCGGCGCGATGGTGATCGTGCCGTCCGCGTTCATCGTGATCGAACCCGACGCCGGCGTCGGCGCGGTGCCCGGGGTCAGCGTGACGTCGGCCGGGTTCACCGCCACGCCGTTCAGCGTGTCGTTGACCAGCACCGAGGCCGTCGAACCGCCGCCCACGCCGTTGACCGGCGGGAAGCTGTCGTCGACCGCGTCGATCGGCGCCGCACCCACGGTGACGATGACCGTCGCCGTATCGCAGTTCGTCGGGTTCAGCACTTCGCAGATTTCGTACGTCACCGTGTAGGTGCCGGCCGGCGTGCCCGGGGCCACGTTCACCGCACCCGTCGCCGGGTCCAGGGTCACGTTCGGGTTCGTCGTCGCCAGCATGTTCAGCGTGACCGTCGCGAGGGTCGCCGGCGCGCCGTTGAGCGTGTCGTTGACCAGCACGTTCGGCACCGCGACACCACCGGTCGCACCGTTCGCCACCGCACCGCTGTCGTCCACCGCGTCGATCGGCGCCGCCGCCACCACGATCGTGGCCGTGGCCGTGTCGCAGTTGGTCGGGTTCAGCACTTCGCAGATCGTGTACGGATAGGTGTACACGCCGGCCGTCGTGCCCGGGGCGATCGTGATGGTGCCGTCGGCATTCATCGTGATCGAACCGGCCGTCGGCGTCGGCGCCGCACCCGGCGTCAGCGTGACGCTGGCCGGGGTCACCGCCGCGCCACCGAGCGTGTCGTTGACCAGCACGCTCGGCGTGTTGCCGCCGCTCGCCCCGTTCACCGGGCCATGGCTGTCGTCCACCGCATCGATGACCGCCGCACCCACGGTGACGGTGACCGTCGCCGTGTCGCAGTTGGCCGGGTTCAGCTGCTCGCAGATCCGGTAGACCAGCGTGTAGGTGCCCGCCGGCGTGCCCGGGGCCACGTTCACCGCGCCCGTCGCCGGGTTCAGGGTCACGTTCGGGTTGCTGGTGCTGACCTGCGTCAGCGTCACCGTCGCCAGGGTCGCCGGCGCGCCGTTGAGCGTGTCGTTGACCAGCACGTTCGGCACCGCGGTACCACCGGCCGCGCCGGACGCCACCGTGCCGGTGTCGTCCACCGCGTCGATCGGCGCCGCCGAAACCACGATCGTGGCCGTGGCCGTGTCGCAATTGGTCGGGTTCAGCACTTCGCAGATCGTGTACGGGTAGCTGTACGTGCCCGCCGTCGTGCCCGGCGCGATCGTGATGGTGCCGTCCGCATTCATCGTGATCGAACCGGCCGCCGGCGTCGGCGCCGCACCCGGGGTCAGCGTGACGTTGCCGCCCGCACCCGTCGTGACCGCACTGCCGCCCAGCGTGTCGTTGACCAGCACGCTCGGCGTGGTCGCGCCGTTCGTGCCGTTCACCGGACCGTAGCTGTCGTTCACCGCATCGATCGCCGCCGCACCCACGGTGACCGTCACGGTCGCCGTGTCGCAGTTCGTCGGGTTCAGCTTCTCGCAGATCTGGTACACGAGCGTGTACGTGCCGGCCGGCGTACCGGGCGCCACGTTCACCGCACCCGTCGCCGGGTTCAGCGTCACGTTCGGGTTCGTGGTCGACACCTGCGTCAGGTTCACCGTCGCCAAGGTCGCCGGCGCGCCGTTGAGCGTGTCGTTGACCAGCACGTTCGGCACCGCCGTACCACCGGCCGCACCGTTCACCACCGTGCCCGCATCGTCCACCGCATCGATCGGCGCAGCCGCCACCACGATCGTGGCCGTGGCCGTGTCGCAGTTGGTCGGGTTGAGCTTCTCGCAGATCGTGTACGGATACGTGTACGTGCCCGCGGTCGTGCCCGGGGCGATCGTGATGGTGCCGTCGGCATTCATCGTGATCGAGCCGGCCGCCGGCGTCGGTGCAGCACCCGGCGCCAGCGTGACGTTGCCGCTCGCACCCACCGTGACCGCAGCGCCGCCCAGCGTGTCGTTGTTGACCAGCACACTCGGCGTGGTCGCACCGCTGGCGCCGTTGACCGGGCCGTAGCTGTCGTCCACCGCGTCGATCAGCACCGCACCCACGGTCACCGTCACGGTGGCCGTGTCGCAGTTCGTCGGATTGAGCTTCTCGCAGATCTGGTACGTCACCGTGTAGGTGCCGGCCGGCGTGCCCGGCGCGACGTTCACCGCACCCGTCGCCGGGTTCAGCGTCACGTTCGGGTTGCTGGTGCTGACCTGCGTCAGGTTCACCGTCGCCAGCGTTGCCGGCGCGCCGTTGAGCGTGTCGTTGACCAGCACGTTCGGCACCGCCGTGCCGCCGGCCGCGCCATTCGCCACCGTGCCGGTGTCGTTGACGGCATCGATCGGCGCCGCACCCACGGTCACCGTCGCGGTCGCCGTGTCGCAGTTCGTCGGGTTGAGCTTCTCGCAGATCTGGTACGTCACCGTGTAGGTCCCGGCCGGCGTACCCGGGGCCACGTTCACCGCACCCGTCGCCGGGTTCAGGGTCACGTTCGGGTTCGTCGTCGACACCTGCGTCAGGTTCACCGTCGCCAGCGTCGCCGGCACGCCATTCAGCGTGTCGTTGACCAGCACGTTCGGCACGCCCACGCCGCCCGACGCACCCGACGCCACCGTGCCGGTGTCGTTGACCGCATCGATCACCGCCACACCGACGGTAATGGTCGCCGTCGCCGTGTCGCAGTTCGTCGGATTGAGCTTCTCGCAGATCGTGTACGGGTAGGTGTAGATGCCCGCGGTCGTGCCAGGCGCGATCGTGATGGTGCCGTCGGCATTCATCGTGATCGAACCGGCCGCCGGCGTCGGCGCCGCACCCGGCGTCAGCACTGCGTTGCCGCTCGCGCCCACCGTCACCGCCGCGCCACCCAACGTGTCGTTGACCAGCACGCTCGGCGTGGTCGCACCGCTGGCCCCGTTGATCGGGCCGTAGCTGTCGTCCACCGCGTCGATCACCGCCGCGCCCACGGTGACGGTGACCGCCGCCGTGTCGCAGTTCGTCGGATTCAGCTTCTCGCAGATCTGGTAGGTCACCGTGTAAGTGCCCGCCGGCGTACCCGGGGCCACGTTCACCGCACCCGTCGCCGGGTTCAGCGTCACGTTCGGGTTCGTCGTCGACACCTGCGTCAGATTCACCGTCGCCAGCGTCACCGGCACGCCGTTCAGCGTGTCGTTGACCAGCACGTTCGGCACCGCCGTACCGCCCGACGCGCCGTTCGCCACCGTGCCGGTGTCGTCCACCGCGTCGATCGTCGCCGCCGACACGGTCACCGTCGCGGTCGCCGTGTCGCAGTTCGTCGGGTTCAGCACTTCGCAGATCGTGTACGGATAGGTGTACACACCGGCCGTGGTGCCAGGCGCGATCGTGATGGTGCCGTCGGCATTCATCGTGATCGAACCCGCCGCCGGCGTCGGCGCCGCACCCGGCGTCAGCGTGACGTTGCCGCCCGCGCCCACCGTCGCCGGGGAGCCATTGAGCGTGTCATTGAGCAGCACGCTCGGCGTGGTCGCACCGCCGGCACCGTTCACCGGGCCGTGGCTGTCGTCCACCGCGTCGATCGGCGCCGCACCCACGGTGACGGTGACCGTCGCCGTGTCGCAGTTCGTCGGGTTGAGCTTCTCGCAGATCTGGTAGGTCACCGTGTAGGTGCCCGCCGGCGTACCCGGCGCGACAACCACTTCACCCGTCGCCGGGTTCAGGGTCACGTTCGGGTTCGTCGTCGACACCTGCGTCAGGTTCACCGTCGCCAGGGTCGCCGGCACGCCGTTCAGCGTGTCGTTGACCAGCACGTTCGGCACCGCCGTTCCGCCAGCCGCACCGTTCGCCACCGTGCCGGTGTCGTTGACGGCATCGATCACCGCCGCACCCACGGTCACCGTCACGGTCGCCGTGTCACAGTTCGTCGGGTTGAGCTTCTCGCAGATCTGGTAGGTCACCGTGTAGGTGCCGGCCGGCGTGCCCGGCGCGACGACCACTTCACCCGTTGCCGGGTTCAGCGTCACGTTCGGGTTCGTCGTCGATACCTGCGTCAGGTTCACCGTCGCCAGCGTCGCCGGCACGCCGTTCAGCGTGTCGTTGACCAGCACGTTCGGCACCGCCGTCCCGCCCGACGCGCCATTCGCCACCGTGCCGGTGTCGTTCACCGCATCGATCACGGCCGCACCCACGGTCACCGTCACGGTCGCCGTGTCGCAGTTCGTCGGGTTCAGCTTCTCGCAGATCTGGTACGTCACCGTGAAGGTGCCGGCCGGCGTACCCGGCGCGACAACCACTTCGCCCGTCGCCGGGTTGAGCGTCACGTTCGGGTTCGTCGTCGACACCTGCGTCAGGTTCACCGTCGCCAGCGTCGCCGGCACGCCGTTGAGCGTGTCGTTGACCAAGACGTTCGGCACCGCCGTACCGCCGGCCGCACCGTTCGCCACCGTGCCGGTGTCGTTGACGGCATCGATCACCGCCGCACCCACGGTCACCGTCACGGTCGCCGTGTCGCAATTCGTCGGGTTGAGCTTCTCGCAGATCTGGTACACGACCGTGTACGTGCCGGCCGGCGTACCGGGCGCCACGTCCACCGCACCCGTCGCCGGGTTCAGCGTCACGTTCGGGTTCGTCGTCGACACCTGCGTCAGGTTCACCGTCGCCAGCGTTGCCGGCGCGCCGTTGAGCGTGTCGTTGACCAGCACGTTCGGCAGCGCGGTACCGCCCGACGCGCCGTTCGCCACCGTGCCGGTGTCGTTGACCGCGTCGATCACCGCCGCACCCACGGTCACCGTCACGGTCGCCGTGTCGCAGTTCGTCGGATTGAGCTTCTCGCAGATCTGGTACGTCACCGTGTAGGTGCCCGCCGGCGTACCCGGCGCGACGACCACTTCGCCCGTCGCCGGGTTCAGGGTCACGTTCGGGTTCGTCGTCGACACCTGCGTCAGGTTCACCGTCGCCAGCGTCGCCGGCGCGCCGTTCAACGTGTCGTTGACCAGCACGTTCGGCACCGCGGTACCGCCCGAAGCGCCGTTCGCCACCGTGCCGGTGTCGTTGACCGCGTCGATCACCGCCGCACCCACGGTGACGGTGACCGTCGCCGTGTCGCAGTTCGTCGGGTTCAGCTTTTCGCAGATCTGGTACGTCACCGTATAGGTGCCTGCCGGCGTGCCCGGCGCGACGACCACTTCGCCCGTCGCCGGGTTCAGGGTCACGTTCGGGTTCGTCGTCGACACCTGCGTCAGGTTCACCGTCGCCAGCGTCGCCGGCGCGCCGTTCAACGTGTCGTTGACCAGCACGTTCGGCACCGCGGTACCGCCCGAAGCACCCGACGCCACCGTGCCGGTATCGTCCACGGCGTCGATCGGCGCCGCCGCCACAGTCACCGTCGCGGTCGCCGTATCGCAGTTGGTCGGGTTGAGCTTCTCGCAGATCGTGTACGGATACGTGTAGACGCCCGCCGTCGTGCCAGGCGCGATCGTGATGGTGCCGTCGGCATTCATCGTGATCGAACCCGCCGCCGGCGTCGGCGCCGCACCCGGCGTCAGCACGGCGTTGCCGCTCGCGCCCACCGTCACCGCACCACCGTCCAGGGCGTCATTCGCCAGGACGCTCGGCGTGGTCGTACCGCTGGCACCGTTGATCGGGCCGTAGCTGTCGTCGACCGCATCGATCACCGCCGCGCCCACGGTCACCGTCACGGTCGCCGTGTCGCAGTTCGTCGGATTCAGCTTCTCGCAGATCTGGTAGGTCACCGTGTAGGTGCCTGCCGGCGTGCCCGGCGCGACGACCACTTCGCCCGTCGCCGGGTTGAGCGTCACGTTCGGGTTCGTCGTCGACACCTGCGTCAGGTTTACCGTCGCCAGCGTCGCCGGCGCGCCATTCAGCGTGTCGTTGACCAGCACGTTCGGCACCGCCGTACCGCCGGCCGCACCGTTCGCCACCGTGCCGGTGTCGTTGACGGCATCGATCACGGCCGCACCCACGGTGACGGTGACCGTCGCCGTGTCGCAGTTCGTCGGATTCAGCTTCTCGCAGATCTGGTAGGTCACCGTGTAGGTGCCCGCCGGCGTACCCGGCGCGACGACCACTTCGCCCGTCGCCGGGTTCAGGGTCACGTTCGGGTTCGTCGTCGACACCTGCGTCAGGTTCACCGTCGCCAGCGTCGCCGGCACGCCGTTGAGCGTGTCGTTGACGAGGACGTTCGGCACCGCCGTCCCGCCCGAAGCGCCGTTCGCCACCGTGCCGGTGTCGTTGACGGCATCGATCACGGCCGCACCCACGGTGACGGTGACCGTCGCCGTGTCGCAGTTCGTCGGGTTGAGCTTCTCGCAGATCTGGTACACGACCGTGTACGTGCCGGCCGGCGTACCCGGGGCCACGTCCACCGCGCCCGTCGCCGGGTTCAGCGTCACGTTCGGGTTCGTTGTCGACACCTGCGTCAGGTTCACCGTCGCGAGGGTCGCCGGGACGCCGTTGAGCGTGTCGTTGACGAGGACGTTCGGCACCGCCGTGCCACCCGAAGCACCCGACGCCACCGTGCCGGTATCGTCCACCGCGTCGATCGGCGCCGCCGTCACGGTGACGATCGCCGTCGCCGTATCGCAGTTGGTCGGGTTCAGCACTTCGCAGATCGTGTACGCATAGGTGTAGATGCCCGCGGTCGTGCCAGGCGCGATCGTGATGGTGCCGTCGGCATTCATCGTGATCGAACCGGCCGCCGGCGTCGGCGCGGCACCGGGCGTCAGCGTGACGTTGCCGCCCGTGCCCACTGTCGCAGCAGCACCGTTGAGCGTGTCGTTCACCAGCACGCTCGGCGTGGTCGCACCGCTGGCACCATTGATCGGACCGTAGCTGTCGTCGACCGCATCGATCACCGCCGCGCCCACGGTCACCGTCACGGTCGCCGTGTCGCAGTTCGTCGGATTCAGCTTCTCGCAGATCTGGTAGGTCACCGTGTAGGTGCCTGCCGGCGTGCCCGGCGCGACGACCACTTCGCCCGTCGCCGGGTTGAGCGTCACGTTCGGGTTCGTCGTCGACACCTGCGTCAGGTTCACCGTCGCCAGCGTCGCCGGCGCGCCATTCAGCGTGTCGTTGACCAGCACGTTCGGCACCGCCGTGCCGCCCGACGCGCCGTTCGCCACCGTGCCGGTATCGGCCACCGCGTCGATCACCGCCGCCGACACGACCACCGTCGCATTGGCGGTGTCGCACGTCGCAGGCACCGTCGCCGGCAGAGTGCAGATCGTGTACGGGTAGACGTACGTGCCCGCCACCGTGGCAGCAGCCACCGTGATGGTGCCGTCGGGATTCATCGTCAGACCGGCATTCGGACTCGTGCCAGGCGTCAGCGTCACGTTCGTGCCGATCACCGCCGCCACGCCATTGGTCGTGTCGTTGGTGATCACCGTGGCCGTCGTGCCGCCCGCGCTGCCGACGATCGGCGTCGCGGAGAAGTCATCGTCCACCGCATCGATGAGCGCATCCGTCGGCGTGGTCACGCTGCTGGTGCAGTGCGCCGCCGCCGGGCACGTCGTGTCGCCGCCACCGCTCACCGTCGCCGTATTGGTCACGCCGGGAACAGCACCGGCCGTCGGCGTCACCGGGATCACGAAGCTCGTGCTGCTGCCGGCCGCCAGGCCCGCCGCGATCGTGCAGGTCACCGTCTGGCCGGCTGCCGTGCAGCCCGCAGGCAGCGTGCCGATGGTCAGACCCGTCGGGATCGTATCGGTGATGGTCGACACGGCGTTCGTCGCCGCCGTGCCGGT